>CAYUGV010000001.1:0-19843 GCA_964444335.1 uncultured Anaerolineaceae bacterium
CAAGTCCGAATCCAAATACTGCAACATCTTTTGAGCATTCCGTCGAATGCCAGACCTTGATGTTGTGCACGGAAGATTGAGTGAAGATTGAGTGATTATTTGACGAGGATATCCCACTCGCATATAATCAATCTTTCGAGGGGAAGTGCTGGAATTGGCAGACAGGCATGACTTAGGATCATGTGCGGTGACGCGTGAGGGTTCGAGCCCCTCTTTCCCCACTTCAAACAAATTTACTTATTGAGGTATGCATTGAAAACCGAAAAGACTTTTACCGACGACCATCAGGTGAAACTCAAAACCGAAATTGAGAGTGAATTGGTTGACCAATTCAAACGCCGGGCTGCCCGGAAGATCGCCCGCAGCACACGCATCCCGGGCTTCAGACCCGGAAAAGCTCCATTTAACATGGTGCTCAGTTATGTTGGCGAAGATCGTATTTTCCAGGAAGCCATCGACTTGCTGGTCGAGGACATTTATCCAAAGGTTCTTGATTCAGAAGAGATCAAACCCTGGGGACCTGGGTCATTCGACAACATCGCCAGTGAAGATCCATTAGTGCTGGAATTCACTGTTCCTCTCGACCCTGAAGTTGAACTAAAAGGGCTCGATGCGCTGGACAAAGCCTATGAACTAAAACCTGTGACCGATAACGAGGTCGAAGAATTTGTGATGTCCATGCGGCGCAACTACGCCAACATCGTCCCGTTGGAAACCCCGGCTGCTGAAGGCAATGTTGTCTATATGACTGTCGAGGCAGTAGATAAAAATGCTGAGCCAGGCAAAGACCCGATCATCGTCAAATCCAGCCCACAGCAGACACTGATTCCGACAAGTTCGGAAAGCCGTGGAACAGAATGGCCTTACGAAGGATTTGCGCGCGAATTCATCGGCAAGAAAGAAGGCGACACCTTCACCCTCGAACATCAATATCCCCAGGATCACGACAGCGAAGAATTTGCTGGTAAATTGGTTACATTCAATGTTAACCTCCAGTCCGTCAAAGCGCTCGAATTGCCTGAGCTGGATGAAGAGTTCTTGAAAAACAGCGGCGGTTTTGCCACTTCTGAAGAGCTCTATACCGGTGTGCGAGAGCACCTTGAGAATAAAAGTAAAGAAGAGTACGACGATGCTTATTACCTTGAACTGGTCGATCAACTTCGCCAGTCATCCGTGATCAAGTATCCTCCTCAGATGCTCCAGGAGGAGGAAAAAGAAGTGCTGCACCGGATCGAGCACGATCTTGAGCATCGCAATCTGAACCTGGATCTTTATCTGAAGCTTCGCAAGCTGGATCGTGATCAGTTCAATTCGGAAGAAGTAAAACCGACTGCTAAGAACCGGATCGAACGCTCGCTGGTCATGGATGCCCTCACCAAACAGTATGACATCAAGATTTCAAATGAAGAGCTTGAAAAAGAGGTTTCCGTGGTCGTGAACAACCTGATCACGAGTGGAGAATTTGCCGAAGCTCAGAAATCGCTGGGATCCAAGAAATTCTCAGAGACCGTCTCGATGCAGGCCGCCAACCAGGCGCTTGAAAACGCGATCCGCAGAAAACTTCGCGAATTGGCAGATCCTGAGGATGTTATTGAGATCAAGACACCAGAAGCCGCTGAACGCCCTGTTGAAGAAACAGCCGGTGAACAGGCAGAGAAAGAGTAATAAAACTCTTACACTCAGCTGTTATGCTGTTGAAAAACAGATAAAGGACAAATATGGACAATAAACCATTTGAATCAGTCATTCCCATGGTCGTGGAACGCACCGCCAGCGGCGAACGAGCCTATGATATCTACTCTCTGCTGTTAAAAGAGCGGATTGTATTTGTTGGCTCTGCAATCAATGACCAGGTTGCCAATGTGATCGTTGCCCAACTGCTCTACCTGAGCCAGATAGATCCAGACAAAAGCATCCAGATGTATATCAACTCACCTGGTGGGTCCATTTACGCTGGTCTTGCCATCCTCGACACCATGCAGATGATCCGAAACCCAATCAGTACGGTTGCAGTGGGTGTAACGGCCAGTTTTGGTACGGTTTTGTTGGCCGGTGGCACCAAGGGGCAGCGTTATGCCCTGCCGCATGCAACCATCCACCTGCATCAACCCCTGGGTGGCGCAGAAGGTCAGGCAAGTGATATTGAAATCATGGCACGCGAAGTGCTGCGGCTTAAGGCAGAACTCAACCAGTTCTTCTCGAACGTCACTGGTCAGCCGCTTGATGTTATTCAGCGGGATACCGATCGTGATTTTTATATGACAGCCGAACAAGCCGTTACTTATGGTTTGATTGACAAAGTTTTGCAACCACCGGTGAAATCCGGCTCTCCAGCATAATTTCCAAATGCTGACAGATCATTACCCACAAATCAGAGGCCTCATCCTGGATATGGATGGGGTCCTCTGGCATGATAGCGAGCCTATCGGCAATTTGCCGGATATTTTCGCCGCGATCAATAGCATGGGGCTTCAAGTTACCTTCGCGACCAATAATGCCACCAAAAGCGTCAGCGAGTTCCTCCACAAACTTGCAAGCTTTGGAGTGCAGGTTGAACCTGAGCAGGTGATCACCTCTGCGGACGCCTCCTTGAGGTACATTTCCAAGCATTATTCTCCCGCAAGCCGGGTATTCGTCTTAGGATCAGATTCATTGAGAAACCTTGTAGATAAAAATGGTTTCACAGTACTGGATGAAGATGAGCCTGCTGCCGCTGATGTGGTCCTGGTTGCGCTTGATACACACATTAACTACAAGAAACTTGGCAATGCTGGGTTACTCATCCGTGGCGGCGCCGAATTTATTGCAACAAACACCGATGCAACCTACCCCACGCCCAGAGGACTAATGCCCGGAGCAGGAACCATCGTGGCAGCTGTAGCTGCCGCGTCGGGTCATGAGCCGCTCGTCATTGGTAAACCCCAACCAACCATGTTTGAACAAGCCATGGAATGGATGGGCACCCAACCGTTTGAGACTTTATGTATCGGCGACCGGCTTGAAACAGACATCCTGGGCGGTCAGAACGCAGCCTGCCCGACGGCCTTGGTGCTCAGCGGGGTTAGCACTATTGAACAGGCTCAGGTGTGGCAACCTCAGCCAACAATTATCGCGAAAGATCTGAGCAGTCTTCTCAATGACTAAACCAATTCTCTACGACCAAAGCAGCGAAACCCTCCAGGCAGTTCTCCGGGAGCTTGGTCAACCTGCCTTCAGGTTAAAACAACTCGAAGAAGGCTTATACCAACATCGCTATATGGATTTTGGTGAGTTCTCAACGATTCCTAAATCGCTGTTGGACGCGCTTGAGGAAAAGTTTTCATTGTTTCCCCTGGAAGTGATCAGAGAAATCGTTTCGCGAGATAAACAAACCCAAAAATTCCTGTTCAAGCTTTCTGACGACAATTACATCGAAACGGTCCTGATGCATTACGAGGGACGCCACACGGTCTGCATTTCAACGCAGGTTGGCTGCCCGATGGGTTGCGTTTTTTGCGCCACAGGTCAGATGGGTTACACCCGCAATCTCACTGCTGGCGAGATCCTCTCCCAGATCATCTTCTGTATGCGTCGGCTTGCAGACGAAGGAAAAGACCTCACCAATGTCGTTTATATGGGGATGGGCGAACCTTTCCTGAATTATGACGAAGTTATGGCCTCAATTGCGCGGTTGACGGATCAAAAAGGGCTTAACTTTGGCGCGAGAAGGATAACCATCAGCACCGTTGGGATCCTTCCCCGCATTCGTCAATTCACCGAAGCCAAATCCCAGGTGAATCTCGCGCTCAGCCTGCACGCCCCCAACGATGCTTTACGCTCTACCCTGGTTCCTTCGAACGAGTTTTACCCTCTCAAATCGCTGATCGAAGCCAGTAAGAAATATACTGACTACACCCATCGCAGGGTATTGATTGAATACGCATTAATTGATGGCGTCAATGACACGCTTGCACTGGCTGATGAGCTTGCCACACTGCTGCATGGCATGTTGTGTTTGGTGAACCTGATTGCGCTGAATCCCTCCCAGGATGGTGGCCTAAAGGGCTCTCCGCGCGAGAAAGTTGAGGCATTCCGCGACCGATTAATGAAACGCAGCATCCAGACAACCATCCGCTTAAAGCGCGGCATTGAAATAAATGCTGGCTGTGGGCAACTGGCGACTACTCAAAAAGGCAAATGATATAATCGCATCATGGCAAACATTTTCGACAAATGGCGCGAGAGTCTCGCGAAAACACGCAACGTAACCTTTGGAAAGATCGCCACTTTTTTTGGCGCAACGGAAATTGCAGATGACACCTGGGATCACCTGGAAGAACTACTCATCCAGGCCGATGTGGGTGTTCGCACCACTCTCTACCTAATTGACACCTGCCAGGAGAAGGTTGATGAGCTTGGACTGACCAAGACTGAACAGCTTCGCAGCCTTGTGAAAGCAGAGATGTCTGACCTTTTGATCCAGCCAGAGGAACCGGATTTAAGCAATCACCCCACCGTGATCATGGTAGCCGGAGTCAATGGCTCTGGCAAGACCACCTCCATAGGCAAACTGGCTGCCCGTTATAAACGCATGGGTAAGTCGGTGCTGCTTGTTGCCGCCGATACATACCGTGCCGCAGCCATCGACCAACTGGAAATCTGGGCCGAACGCGTCGGCGTTCCGATCATCACCTCCCAGCAAGGCAGCGATCCTGGCGCAGTTACTTATGACGGTATTAAATCAGCTGTTTCCAGGGGTATCGACGTCGTCCTGATCGACACAGCCGGCCGGTTGCACACTCGTTATAACCTCATGGAAGAGATCAAAAAAGTTTACCGGGTTGCCGAGAAAGCGCTTCCTGGAGCGCCACATCACTCTTGGATCGTCCTGGATACCACCACCGGGCAAAATGCCCTCCAACAGGCTGAAGCCTTTGGCAAGGCAGTTAACCTGAACGGCGCAATCCTGGCAAAATTGGACACATCCGCAAAAGGCGGCATGGTTTTTGCCATTAAAGATCAACTTGGTTTACCAGTTATTTATGCCGGGCTTGGAGAGAAGATCGAAGATCTTCAGCTTTTCGACCGGGATTCATTTATTGCCGGTATTTTTGACTAATTTTCTGGAGCATGCATGAACGACCTGACAGAACGCATCAACGCCATCGAGGCAACTTACCACTCGCTCCAGGAGCATCTTTGACCTGTCTGCCAAAAAAACTGAACTAAATACTCTCAGGCTTGAGAGTGAAGTCCAGGAATTCTGGAACAATCCTGATTCCGCGCAAAAGATCATGAAACGTATTGCCCAACTCGAAGATCAAATCAACGAGTGGGACGGTTTTGCCACTGAGATCGATGGCCTGAAATCCCTCCTCGAACTGGATGACGGAAGCCTGACAGAAGAGATTGAAACCAGTGTCACGAAGATGGAATCTATTCTGGCGGAAAAAGAAATCACCATCCTGTTATCTGGTCAATATGATCAAGGCAACGCCTTGCTCGCGATCCACGCGGGCGCAGGCGGAACTGATTCACAGGATTGGGCAGCCATGCTCGAACGTATGTACTTGCGTTGGGCGGAGCTAAAAGGTTACAAAACTGAGATCCTGGATAGAACTGCGGGCGAAGAGGCAGGGCTCAAGTCAGTGACCATTTCCGTGCAGGGTAACCTCGCCTATGGGTATCTACGCTGCGAGAAAGGCGTTCACAGGCTTGTGCGACTCTCCCCCTTTGACGCAGCCCATCGGCGTCATACCTCCTTTGCTCTCGTGGAAGTATTGCCCGAGATCGAGGACAATGACGAAATTGTTATCCGTCCGGAAGATATCGAGATCGAGGTGTATAAATCCTCAGGCGCAGGCGGCCAAAACGTTCAAAAGAACATGACCGCAGTCCGTATCATTCACATCGCAACGGGATTGGTGGTCACCTGCCAGAACGAAAGATCACAAACCCAGAATCGTGAAAGCGCGCTAAAAGTACTGCGTTCCCGGTTGTTTGAAATTCAACAGCAGGAACGCAGTGAAGAAGTATCCGAGTTAAAGGGTGAGTTCAAGAAAGTTGAATGGGGCAGCCAGATCCGATCTTACGTGCTGCACCCATATCAAATGGTCAAAGATCATCGAAGCGACTACGAAACCGGCAACACACAGGCTGTGCTTGATGGTCACATCGATGCCTTTATCGAGGCTTACTTGAAAATGAAGCAGGCCTAATCCAGGATTTTAAACAACCTCAGCAGTTCTTCATCCAAAGGCTTGCTCTTGCCAACAACTTCTTCATACGGAGTTGTGATGATGTGGTTATCATGGATGCCAACCAAAACTCCGAACTCGCCGCGTTCGATCGCTTCGACGGCTCCCAAACCGAACTTACTGCCCAAGACACGATCAGCTGCTGTTGGCTCGCCACCCCTCTGGACATGGCCTAAGATGGTCGATCGTACGCTGAACCCGAGCCGCTCACGATTAGTCCGAAAATATTCGGTTAATGTGGCTGCGTTATAATTTGCGCCTTCCGCGGCGACGATAATCGCATGGGATTTGCCATGCTCATATGCCAGGCGGAGCGTTTCCGCTAATGCCTCGATATCCGTATCAATCTCTGGCAGAGTAACAGCTTCAGCGCCGCCAGCCAGACCAGCCATGAGCGCAATATAGCCGCACTTTCGCCCCATTACCTCAACGATAAATGCCCGTTGATGGGAAGAGGCGGTTACTTTCAGGCGATCTATCGCTTCAAGAGCAATATTCAGAGCAGTATCGACTCCGAGGGTGATATCTGACCCAAATAGATCATTGTCAATGGTCGACGCAATTCCTACCACAGGGAACCCCATTTGAGAAAGCGCATAACTGCCAGTCTGTGAACCGTTTCCACCGATCACGACTAAAGCATCCACACCCTTTCTGTTCAGGCCTCGGATGGCACGCTCACGTCCTTCGACGGTTGTGAACTCCTCACAACGAGCACTACCAAGTATTGTGCCACCCCGTTGCAGAATACCGCCAACCTCGCGTGTGCCCATCGGTTCAAATAAACCATCAATCAATCCTTGATATCCATTTCTGACACCAAAAGTGGACCACCCTTTACTGACAGCACAACGAACAACCGAGCGAATAGCTGCATTCATTCCTGGTGCATCTCCACCGCTGGTCAAAACGGCAATTCTCTGAATCATGTTCACCTCGCTAATGATTGATTTCAACCTCTATTATAATTCACTGCATTATTACAAAAAGAGGTAATTATGGCGAAAGATATTCTCGTTTCCATTTTGAGTGACGATCTGTTTTCAATGAATTGGATGTCCCTGCTGATTGTCAGAGATTGGCGCACACGTGTCTTTACTGAAGGTGAACTGATAAATCCGCTTGAAGAACAAGAATTTGAATCCATCCAGCATGTCGATGTTGTTGTAGCAGACCTCGATTCGTTTGTCCAGAATACCAACCTCTTCTCCAACCTGAATCGTTACCTCGCTGAAAACCCTACACTGTTAGTCGTTGGAGTAGGCAGCAGAATTGAACCGCTTTTCTTCCAGAGGATTCCTACGAGGAATATCGGTGGGTATTTGCTCAAATCCGAAATATCTTCATCTTTGGGTTGGGCTGTAAGCTTTGTGTATGAAGGTTTGCTTGTATTCACACCCGGTGCTCATCAAGCTGCTTTCAGCCATGGATTCTTTTCAACTAAACCCGAGAGGATAATAAAATCGCGTGTGTATCCTGGGATGACAGAACGTCAATCAGAAATTGCGCGTCTGGCGATCATCTTTTCAGTAGGGCGGCGAGACCTGGCTGATGAGCTTAAAATATCAGATCAATGGAGCTATGGGGTAGTCAGTGAACTGTATGAAAAGTTAGGGCTCAATGAACTCGCGCATGATAAGGACGACATCCTCGCCTACCTCGAGAACGATGCCATGATCAAGATTCACATCGACGAGATCCTGGCAGAACTGGGTAACAGCAAGAAAGCCAGGGACCTGGAAACGCTTGCTTTTCACATTTTAACTCTCCCAGAAATCTGCTAACCTAAGGGGTCTATTGGCTACGCGCATAATTAAGTGGGAATCACTTGTTACTCCCGGTATTGTATCGAGTGTAACGATTTAGAACTTATCAATCAGCTTGCCAAGGTAGAAGCGTAGCTCGAATTACTTTTGCAGAAAAAGATACTGTATCGTAACGCAGATATCACTGATGAAGTTGATACCCCTTTTTGAACACAATAATAATGAAAATCTTCACTACATGTTTGTGGCTACGCGCAATATTTGATTAATTCCAACCTTCTAATAAAACCGCTCGGACGGGAGCGCCTTCTCTTCCACCAAGTTTCAACGGCAATGCGATCAACTGGTAATCCCCAGGCTCCACGCCTGCAAGGTTGATCCCTTCCAGCACCACAATTCCGGCTCCCAGTAAGGGTAAATGACCACCTTCCGAATCGTCGTAAACCGCTACAGACATATAGTCAATTCCCACTAATTTACATTCGGTTTTTGCCAAGAATCGTGCGCCGCTGGCATCCAGGGCAACAAAGTCCGGATGAAAAGAGTCCGGGTTTGTCATGAGTATTTCGCAGTTGGTTGTTTTGAATAACACCCTTTCCACGCCCTCGAGTGGGATGGTGGCTAAAAAGACATCATCAATCACCTTTACTCCAGCAGGGACCAGAATAACTCGCGCCTTACCCATGACAACACCCAGGTCCAGCTCATCCAGGTTCTGCCCTCTCTCCAGGAAATGGCCGGGCATATCGAGGTGTGTTCCGGCATGCGCGCACATGTGGATAGCCGTCAGATTTACTTCTCCGCCCTGGCTGATCTCTGAAAGCCATTCCAGCCTCACTTCCGGGTCGCCTGGCCAGACTGGCATTCCGCTCTGTATCGTCTGGGAAATATCAATAATTCGCATACTCAAAGCCTTTCTGAGAAGATTATACCTTTCTGATAGGTAATGATAGGCATAAGCGTTAAAATAGTGATTAGTTGAGGAAACAATGAAAAAAGTATACATTTCTGGTCTCGGACAGGTGCCCGTAAGTGAAAACTGGGACAAATCACTAAAAGAACTTGCTGGTGACGCCGCTCTGCTTGCCATGCAGGATGCAGATATCGGTTATCCTGATGCCCTCTACGTGGGCAATATGATGGCGATTACCGCCAACAAGCAAGCTCAGCTTGGCACGATGATGTCGGATTGGTTAGGCTTTCATCACAAACCAGGGTTAGCCGTCGAAGCCGCGTGCGGCTCAGGAGCGGCAGCGTTCCGCGCAGCTCTGATGGCGATTGCTTCTGGCGAGATTACCTCCGCCCTTGTGGTCGGTGTCGAGAAAATGACCGATTCCCCCGGATCGGAGATTACTGCAAGCCTGGCTACCGCTGCCGACGCGGAGCTCGAAAGCGATTTTGGCTTGTCTTTTGTCGCGATCAACGCCTTGATCATGCAGCGCTATATGTATGAGTACGGCTGGCACCACGCCGATTTTGCGGACTTCTCATTGAATGCCCACTCCAACGCGGTGCATAACCCCTATGCCCGCTTCCAGAAAGCGATCTCGAGAAAAGCCTTCCTGGAAGCGCCGATGGTCGCGGACCCAATCAACCTGATGGATGCCTCCCCAATTGGTGATGGCGCAGCCGCAATCGTGCTCACCAGCCAACCGCTCACACACAATCATCCCCAGGTTTTCATTGCGGGATCAGCGTCCTGTACTGATACACTATCCGTTCAAAACCGTAAGACTCCCACCTTCCTCACCGCGGCTGCCAACTCAGCCAAACAGGCATACTCCCAGGCAGGCGTTGGTCCGCAGGACATCGGCGTTTTTGAGTACCATGACGCTTTTTCAATCATGGCAGCCCTTTCTCTTGAGGCGTCAGGCTTTGCTGAGCCCGGTCAAGGTCCCAGGCTTGCCCTGGATGGTAAGATCAAGTTTGACTCCGATATCCCTGTTGCAACCATGGGCGGTCTCAAGGCAAGGGGGCATCCTGTTGGCGCAACCGGAGTCTACCAACTGCTTGAAGTCACGCAACAACTACGCGGGATTGCCGGAGCGACACAGGTGAAACGCACCGAGTATGGGATGGCACAAAACATTGGCGGTTCAGGCTCGAATATCACCACCCACATCCTGAAGCGTGAATGATAAAATCATAGGGTAACCCAACCATATAGAAATGAAGGAGATCATCCACTATGGAATTCCACATCACGCGCGTTGCTCGAGACAAGTACAAGTTTGATGACCTTCTTTTTTCTTACAACGGCAATGTCATATTTGCCAATTTTCAGGCGTCCCGCAACTTTGCCCACCAGATGAACCAACAGCGCCTAGATCCGACAGACCTCAAAACCTACATTGCTCCTGGTCAAATTAACGCGTTGGGTTTGATAGATGAGATCTTTCACCTTGTTCTCGATGAGTATTACAAGACCAACGGATCGCCCCTCCGCCATGCGCTCTACTCCCATTTGGAGAAATCGCTTGGGACACCCAAGCTAATGGCGACCTTACGATCCTTCAACCAGCAGTTCCCCCCCGTAGTGGTTTATTCCGGTGAGAAAAGCGTCGATGAATATCTGGCTGAAAGTACCGATGGTGTGCCCAATGTGGAAAATACCGTCGAAGAATTGCTGATGACATGGTTAACCAACGTCAACCCTGCCGCGAATTCCTACCGGGAACTTTTTGATGATACGCTGCTCCACAAAAACAGCGCTTATCTGCAGGTTGTGGATGGCATCCAGATTTTCTTCAAAAACCAACCAGTTTTTGGACCGGAAAACCAGGATTTAGTCACCATGCTCCGCACACCTGCCCTGGTTGTGCCGACCTCTTTGACCGGTCAACTCGAGTATATTCGCAGCAATTGGTCTGAACTACTTGGTTCGTTCCTTTATCGCTTGCTTGGTGGGATCGATCTGCTCTCGGAAGAAGCCCGTGCAATGCTGATTGGCGCGGGTGGCGGACCTGGACCTACGGTTGTCCCGGAATATGGCAAGTTTGATCCCTGGGGTGAAAAACTCAGTGAAGAAGAAAACTTCAGTCCGGATAGCGATTGGATGCCAAAAGTAGTCATGATCGCGAAAAACAGTTTCGTCTGGTTAAACCAGCTTTCCAAGCAATACGGCAGGCAGATAGAACGGCTGGATCAAATTCCGGACGAAACGCTTGACCAACTTGCCAGCTGGGGCTTCACCGGTCTGTGGCTGATTGGATTATGGGAACGCAGCGACGCTTCGCGCCAGATCAAACAAATGTGCGGCAACCCGGATGCGGTTTCTTCAGCCTACTCACTTGCCCGTTATCAAATCGCTGAACGGCTGGGAGGGGAACTGTCCTACCACAACCTCAGCCAGCGCTGCGGGGCTCGCGGTATCAGGCTGGCAAGCGATATGGTCCCCAACCATATGGGAATCGATTCGGACTGGGTATACGATCACCCCGATTGGTTCGTCCAGTCTGATCAAAGCCCATTCCCGGCTTACAGTTTTAACGGCGCAGACCTCTCAACCAGGCCTGGTACCAGCATCAACCTGGAAGACCATTATTATTCCCGCAGCGACGCGGCGGTAGTCTTTAAGCATTATGACCACAGCAACGGAAGAACGCGCTACATCTATCACGGAAACGATGGCACGAGCATGCCCTGGAATGACACCGCACAATTAAACTACCTCAATCCTGAGGTACGCGAAGCGGTCATCCAAACCATTCTCTCAGTCGCCCGCAAGTTCCCGATCATCCGCTTTGACGCTGCCATGACCCTGACTAAAAAGCACTACCAGCGTCTTTGGTTCCCCCAACCCGGCAGCGGTGGAGACATCCCGTCCAGGGCGGAGTATGCCATGACCCGGGAAGCGTTTGATGCTGCCATGCCTGAGGAATTCTGGCGCGAAGTTGTCCAGCGCGTCGCCGATGAGGTTCCGGACACGTTGTTGCTCGCGGAGGCTTTTTGGCTGATGGAAGGTTACTTTGTGCGTACTCTCGGCATGCACCGGGTCTACAACAGCGCGTTTATGAACATGCTGCGCAATGAAGAAAACGAAAAATATCGCCAGTTGATCAAAAACACCCTCGTTTACGATCCTGAGATCCTCAAACGATACGTGAACTTCATGAACAATCCGGACGAGAAAACAGCGGTTGAGCAATATGGCAAGGGAGATAAATATTTTGGCATTTGCACCCTGCTTTCAACCATGCCTGGTTTGCCCATGTTTGGTCACGGGCAGATTGAGGGATATTCTGAAAAGTATGGCATGGAATACTACCGTCCTTACTGGGATGAAACCCCAGACCAGGACTTGATACGGCATCACCAGGCGGTCATCTTCCCCTTGCTCCACCGCCGTAAAGTGTTTGCCAATGTGACACGTTTCAGACTATATGATTTTCATGTCCCTGGTGGTGGAGTCAACGAGGATGTTTTTGCGTACACCAATCACCAGGACGGTCAATCCGCGCTGGTTGTCTACCACAACAAGTTTGCAGAAACCTCCGGCTGGATCCATGCTTCGGCACCCTACCTGGTGAAGCAAGGCAGCGAAGGCCATCTTGAAACGCAAAACCTGGCGGACGCTCTGGAACTGAACGGCAACTACACGGATCTGGTGCTATTCCAGGATCAATATTCCAAACGGTATTACCTCAGGAGACTTCAGGAAATCCGTGAGCAAGGATTGTTTATAACTCTGCAATCCTACGCTTGCCAGGTCTTCATGAACTTCAAGATTGTTTCTGGTCCCTATTACGAGCAGTTGTTCCAGCGGCTGAACGGTCGAGGAGTTACTGATCTTGACCGGGCGATGGATGAACTGATCCATGAAAACTTGTTGGAACCCCTGGGGCAGGCACTCAGCCTGGCTAACCTTCATGAATTGGCGGGCATTGATTCTGGACCTGCAGATTCTGAAAGCAAACAAGCCATCATTGATCGCAATCTCGCACTCCTTGATCAAGCTGACCTCGCTGCCAGGTCGATCCTGGGATACCCACTCCAGGACCGGGAAACTGCCCATCTCTCCTGGAGAAAGCAACTTGAGATCCTGACCGCTTTTGAAAAGTACAGCCAAAAACTTGGGCTGGCAGCTACCAAAACCGGCAGTGATCTGAGCCGTACGTTGCTTGAGGGTCTCGAGAAGGATCCGCGCAAGCACCTCTTGCTGCTCGCTTGGAATTTCCTTGGCAATCTCGCAGGTTCGATTGAAGAGCAGAACAATGAAACGATTAATCGCCAGATTGCTGACCGCAGGCCAATCAGTGAGTTGATCACTTCGAAATTAAAGGAAGTTGGTTATAGCGACTACGAGGCTTATCGTAACAGCCAGGCAGTTCGCTGGATGCTCAACCATGTTCCGGTCATCGACGAAGAAAGCACCACTGAAGAGTTCCTGGAAACCCTTCTGGAAGATTCACTCGTCAACGATTATCTTGAGATCAACACCTACAATGGTGTTCGATGGTTCAACAAAGAGAAGTTCTCTGACCTCATCTGGTATCAGAGGGCAGCCAGGTTTGTGCGACTGGCATCGGCTGACCTGGAATCAGGTGAAGTCTTTGAAGCGATCCTCTCACAGGAACGCTTGCTCAAGGAACTCGAAACAGCAGTGGAAAATTCAGGCTACCAGCTCGATAAACTAATCGAGCTGCTTGCTTAGTCCATTCTGTTCATTTTCGGCGCGAATAAAGGTCTGGGAGAGGATGGTATCCGCTCTCAGACCTGTTTTTTCACTTCGAACGTGAGCCATTTCTTCGATGATCTTTGGATCAATATGCTCGCCGGTAGCTTTTTGTGTCAACCAGATCGCTTTTGCAGCGTAAGCAATATTGTTCTGCGGTTCGATGCGATGAAATTCGTCAAAGAACCAGCCGCATGAAGTAAACATCCTGACGCACTCATATTGGGCTCTAAGCAGCATTTCAAGTTTCTGTAGATTTTCATCGTCCAAACAAGTTGCCCCGTACTCACTGCAGACCTCTTTCAGCTTTTTCTGGCCATGCTTCATTTGAACAATCTGATTTCGGACCTCCCATGGATCAGAAACAAGTTGGCTCGCGTGTGTTTCGTAAACAGACCCTACCCAGGAAGAAATATCCCTCATGGCAGTAAAGAACGGCTTTTTCCACCTTGCGCCAGGCGTGCAAGCGCACTCCGTGCACCAGCGGTTGACCCCGTGCATGCAGGACCATGAAGACGGCTCATTCAGGACGGCATACGATTCAGGCCGATGATCCAGCAGCCATAATCCAGGCCACGACCACTCAATGCCATGCTTTTCTCCACCTTCATTCAGGAGATAACGCAAGAAGAGATCACGAAACTTCTGATGATGCCCATAAAGTTCTCCATCGCTGGCAATCAAGTTGAATTGTGAAAGATCCATCCCCTGCTGGAAGCGAAGTGAGGATAGAAACTCATCCCCATTTTCGGTGGCTTTGGGCAAAAAACTAACCTTTGTGCTTAGATCGCGATGGTAGGGAAAAACGATGAATGGTTTTCTGCCATCAGGAAGTTCAATGTAATAAGGTCCAGGCTTGGATTCCAGCGGTCGGACTTGCCACGGAGCAAGGATGGTAAATTCAAGACCACAGTCCTGCAGAACACAGAGAGTTTCAAGATCAACCGCGGTCTCAGGCAGCCACATCCCCTGGGGACGATGTCCAAAGCGATAGACAAAATCATCCAAACCCCAGCGGACATTTGTCACCTTGTCCCGATACGGAAGCAGCGGCAAAATGCTGTGGGAATAGCCTTGAGCCATACCATTTCCAACACCATATTTGAGGAAATTTGCCCGCTCCTGGTCAACAATGCTTTCAGCAACCTCCGGAGCAAAATCCCACATCCAATCAAACAAAGTAGGTCCAATATTAAAGCTGATCTTTCCAAAGTTCCCCATGCGAGCATTGGGTTCATAACATTCTGACAGGATTCTTTCATTCCAGTTGTGAAATGGTTCCGCACCACTTTCGTCCGGGATATAGTTGGAAATCGGATCTTCCCGTGGGGGTTGGTAAAAATGTCCATGAACGCAAAGTGGCATTGTGTTATCTCCGTAAAGCAGTTTGTAGGTATTCGATCTTATGTTTCATTCGGGCTGGATTGATGCCAAAGTTTCGCGGCATACTATCCAGATCGCATGTTCGATTTTCAGCAAGGTAATCCATCCAGAAAACGGTCGTCGGAAATCCTTTGATTCGGTTCTCAAGGAATTGGGTCAAAAAACTTAATTGCACCGGGTTAAATTCCGAGTAGTAGCGTTTCTTCCCAAGTTGGGTACCAATCAACTTCAGGACGTCCACAAAAGGTAAATGTTCTGGCCCACCCACTTCAATGGTGGCATTTTCTGTTGCCGGCATATCCAGTGCCCAGATCAGGCTGGTCACTAAGTCCTCAACCCAAAGCGGCTGAACCAGCGTACTGCCGTCGCCAGGCACCAAAACCAGTCCGGGGGACATCTTGATCAGCCTGGCCAGGTTCATAGTGAAGTTGTCTCCTTCGCCATAGACCATCGAGCTTCGGATGATGGTGTAGGTCAAGCCCGATTTCCGGATGATACTTTCCGCAATTCCTTTCGCCTTCATCAATCCATAGGCCGATGCTCTATCCGCGCCAAGATGACTGAGATAAAAAAACCGTTGGACACCAGCCTGCGATGCAAGGCTTGTCAGACGTTCAAGGTGACTAACCTCAGTTTCCATCAGGTTGGCTCTCACACCAGCGCGTTCCACCCCAACGAGGTGATAGATCACGTCCACACCCCGCAGCGCAGAACTCACACCTCGTTCATCATCAAAAGAACTCAGCGCGACGTTCATATTAGTTTGTTTGGGAAGGGTTGCCTGGTCAATTCCTGGCTGCAAAAGCAGACGATAAGGTTTCCCAAGTTCGGCCAGGTGACGGACCAAATAGCCGCCAAGAAAACCAGTTCCACCAGTCACTAAAATCATGCCGGCATTATAGCAGATATTAGCATTTGGCATATTACTTGCACATTAAAGGTAAGGTAAAAGGTAGATGGATGGAAGACATGGAAAAAAGACTGGGTTTTCACTACTTTCAGGATTATGACCATTATCAAGCTCGAGATCTCGAGCTTTGGGTTCCCGAACTTGCTTCCCTGCAGGCGTCCTGGCTGGTCCTCAAAGCACCCAGCGTAGCCGCGATCCCGGAAGAATTTATTACTGGACTCATCCAGGCAGGCATCCAACCGATCCTGCATTTTGATTTCCAAGTCAACAGTACTGTGCGGCCGGAAGATCTGCGAGTTTTGATCTCATCTTATTCGCACTGGGGAGTGAAGCATGTCATCTTCTTTGATCGCCCCAATACAAAATCTGCCTGGACGGACGGAAGCTGGTCACAGGGTGACCTCGTGGAGCGATTCCTTGATCGATATTTACCTTTTGTCCGACTGGCTGAGCAAAATGGCCTCATCCCTGTCTTTCCTCCATTGGAACCCGGTGGCGATTACTGGGATCTCTCCTTCCTCAAAAAAGTTCTCCAACTGGTTCAGCAACGGCGTTCATTCGATTTCAGCTCGAATTTTCACATGGCAGTCAGTTCCCAAACTTTCGATCACCCACTGGATTGGGGCAAAGGCGGCCAGGCACATTGGAAGACCCCACGACCTTACAGCAAGGTGGAGCTCGGAGAAGAAGATCATATCGGTTTCAACACCTGGAAATGGTACGCTGACCTTGCCAATGAAGTTCTCAATGTCAACCCCAAGTTTTTCCTCTTCTACTACGGCATGTCCCGAGTGGCTGGGAACAAACTGAACTCCGATAACAGTTTTGAGCAGATGGTTGATATTGCCCTGGCTCTTTCTGGGGATACTGAAAACGCGAACGCCCTGCCAGATACCGTCTTAGGTTGCTGTTTTTGGCTGCTCAGCGCCGCTGAAAGCGATCCTCACGGAAAGACTTCTTACTTTGATGCAACCGGAAAACCGAAGGAAGCAAGCATTCCTGCTTACAAGCAAAAGATAGTGCAAAGCACCAAGCAAAAGCAGGAGTACGCTGTTTCCAGCCGGCTGGCTGAATGGGTTTACCCGATCGACCACTATCTGCTCCTACCTTCGTACGATTGGGGAATTCCGGAAAATACGCTCGACCGGATCCGACCCATCATCCGGGACTCTCGCCCCACAATTGGCTTTTCCGTCATCGAAGCTACAAATGCCCGCAAGGTCACCGTATGGAATGAGAACGGGGCATTTTCCGAACATGATATTCAATTATTACGCGAATCTGGTTGCCTGGTTGAAGAACAACTGGTCAACAGTATTGGCATCACAGTTTAACTGAGGAGAACAACATGAACAATTATTCCACTTATACCAGTCAGGTCCCGCTTAACACTGCATTACCCAAGATTGTTGTCCTCGGTTTGGGCGGTGGCGGCTCAAATGCGATCAATCGCATGATCGAAAGCGGCATGCAAGGCGTTACCTTTATCGCTGCAAATACCGACGCCCAAGCGCTTGCAAACAACATGGCGCCGAATAAAATCCAGCTTGGACCCAAATCCACCCGAGGCTTGGGTGCTGGTGGGTTGCCGGTCGTGGGAGAAAATGCCGCTGAAGAAAGTACCAAGGAGTTAGCCGCGCTTCTCCGTGGTGCAGATATGGTTTTTCTGACTGCTGGAATGGGTGGTGGTACTGGTACTGGCGCAATACCGATTGCTGCCAAGGTGGCTAAGGCTTCCGGCGCTGTTACCATCGCGATTGTCACCAAGCCATTCTCGTTCGAACTTGGACGCCGCCAACGTAACGCAGAAGAAGGACTCGCCAAGCTCAAGGAATTCACCGACACCCTGCTCGTCATCCCCAACGATAAACTGATAGAGATTGCCCCGCGTGACCTTCCCTTGGAAATGGCTTTCACACTCGCCGATGATGTCCTGCGCCAGGGCGTGCAGGGCATTTCTGAGTTGATCACTGAAACCGGCCTGATCAACGTGGACTTTTCCCACATCAAGAACATCATGACCCGTGGCGGTGGCGCTCTCATGGCAATCGGCACCGGAAGTGGTCCAAACAAAGTACAACAAGCAATTGAAAAAGCGCTTCATCATCCCCTCCTGGATGACATCGACCTCTATAGTGCAACTGGCATGATTGCAAACTTCACTGGCAGCAGCAATATGTCCTTCAAGGATGTTACTGACGCCCTCCATACCCTTCAGCAGGCTACTGGATCGCATGCAGATATCATTCCTGGCATCATCACCGACCCACGCATGGAAGATCGAGTCCAACTTATCTTGATCGTCACTGGCATCGGCAAAAAACAGGAACAGATCCTGTCAGACGCTTTTGAAAAAGAGACTGGCCGTACTGAACAAAGAGAAGTGGTCAAAAAAACTTCCTTCCAGGATAACGACGCTCCAGTCCAGGAAAATTACAACGAGATCGGCTTATCCAGTTATGGAAACCAACCCAATCTGACCGATAATCTTTCGGTCCCAGCCTTTTTGCGCAGAAGGCAAAATAACAAGTAGGAAAGAAATGAAAACAAGCTCCATTCAAAAGGTTTCTGATAAGGTCAGCGCCAAATATCCAAAATTGAACGGGAAGCACCCAAAAGTGTCAGAACAGGCACCCGGGCGATACCTGCTCATTTATGCTTTCGCGGACGAATTACCCGGTGGAAAAGCGATCCAACAACAATTGCGGGTGGTTGCAGACGAAGAAGGTAATATCAGTAAGATGTCCGTCTCAAGAGGATAAAATGGAGCGTTCAGCCACCTCCCCACAATTGCTCTTCATGAAGCCAAAAGGAGCGAAAAGTAAATCGAAGGATACACCTGCCACACACCAGGACATTCGTCTTTCTTTTGACACGCAGAGAATCCATCAGGCAAAATCACCAAAGCCTGTTGAATCAATCATGCTTAATGCCTCCTACACAGAGGAATTGAGTTTTCAACCAACAGTGCCTGTCAGAATGAAACTGGTAGAACCTGGGATACACGTTGGGGATACACTTGCGAATCGCATAGGGCAAATGGATTTTCGTAAATCGCAGGCCTTAATGCTCTTTTCAATCTCAGCCATGGGGTTGATGATTGGGATCCTGATTTCATTTATTCTTTAATCCAGAAGATTACGCAGAAGTGATTGAGTTCTTAGCCAGCTCAATCACTTTTTCGTTGCTCCAAATCTACAGACCGATTTTTACAGTCGCGATCATCTTCCAATCGCCCACTTCGACCTGACATGAACTTTACCAACCCTGGTATGCCCATCGTTTCATCTATCCTCATAAAAGCCAATCGTAGTCATGGAAATTATCATGTATAATTTACTCTACAATTAAGCAAAAGAGGTTTTTTTATGGGTTCAGGTTTTTATAATGCCTGGAAAACGTACTGGGCAAATCTTGACATCACAGCTTCCGATCTCCAACAGTTGGCAAACCATTTGTTCGAAAAAGAAGAACCATTAAATATCGATGGACTGCTTCAGGTTCTGGTTGACCATCGCCTAAAAGATCGTGAAGCAGAGAGAAAGTCAAAATTGGAAGCAGCAGGCGAACTGTACCTTCCCAACAAGGATTACGAAATCGGCACGAAGATTCGTTTCCCTGAATTCGATTGGAAGCAAGCCACCGTCATTTCAAATCGCCCTGGCGAAAATGCTGCGCTTGGCATTTTCACTGTGACTGAAGTAGAGTTTGAAAACGGTACGCATCAATCCTTTGCCACCAACCTCACCGACCATGCCCTCAATACCAAGGTATATAAAAACCAGGATGATGGCGCTGAGGATGCTGCGGAGATCTACAGCCTTTATGCTCCAGCTCTCCGGACCAAGCTCCGAAAAGCGCTTGAAAAACAATC
>CAYUGV010000001.1:19943-45158 GCA_964444335.1 uncultured Anaerolineaceae bacterium
ACAACCGGCGAGATTGCCTGGTTCCTCAAACGGCTTGAACCACAAACAGTTCTTGAACCCCCCATTTACATTCGCTCAAACACAATAACCCCGCTTGCGGAACACCTTGATGAGGAATCCTATAAGCTGCTTTACGACCTCGATGATGAGCTATCTTTCACCAATGACGAGATAAACGAGGTTGATCGGGAAGATTCAGTCATCATTACACTCACCTACCCCCATTGGCGTAGCGGCAGCATTCCCGTCACGCCAAATTCGAATCGTGTTCTGCCTTCAGCACTGGAATCTGAAAATATCAAGATCACCTTCATCGACAAACAGACTCAGCAGCCCATTTCTGCATGGGTAGTCCGCCCCCACAATTATGTCGTCGGCTTGCGAGAATGGTTTGAAGAACAAAACCTCATCCCGGGCAGTAATATTGAGATCAGTGCAACCAAGCACCCTGGCACCATGATCATTTCAGCGGAGAAAAAACGCTCCAACAAAGAGTGGATCAAAACCGTACTGGTTGGCGCCGATGGTGGATTGGTTTTTGCTCTTTTGCGACAGCCAATTTATGCTGGTTTCAACGAGCGAATGGCGATCGCCATCCCCGATCAGGAAGGGCTCGACAAGATCTGGCAGGATCGTTCTGGAAGAAATATCCAGCTAAAATCCGACGTTTTCCGCATGATGAATGAACTTTCAAAGTTGAATAGCCAGCATCACGTTCACTTTGTTGACCTTTATGCCGCGATCAATGTCATCAGGCGCACTCCGCCAATGGAATTGCTCGAAGCGCTTTCGACAAATCCGGAAATCATCCACGTTGGCGATCATTATTACCACCTGGCAGATCAAGGAAAGGAATAATCTGAATGCTGAGCAAAGCTAGTCTCATAAAACCTGGTCTGACCACGAAGTTCCGCGTGGATCTTGACTGGTGGAAATCACAAGACCGGAACTGGCGTAACTCACTGGTAACATTCATGTGCCCCACCCACCAGGGTGTGTTTGCGCAATTTACTGACGAACAGGAAATGGACCTCGTCAATCCTGAAACCGGTGTGGTGACACGCGGCGATGGACTTATCCAGACTCTGGTTGATCATTGCGCCAGGCAAGAAGGTTTTATCACGGCCAATGCCCCGCTGGTCGATACCATTTTCAAGGTTTTTATCGTTAACCGCAACGAACCGCTTAACGCGATTGAATTAGCTGAACGCGTTGGAAAACCAGCTGATACTATCCTGCGTACGATTGGCACCACCCGGGTTTATAAAGGTATTCGTCCCGTTTGATCCTATGGGAAAAAGAGTATAATCAACACCCGCTTGCTCCTGTAGCTCAATGGATAGAGCACCAGTCTTCTAAACTGTTGGTTGCGCGTTCGAGTCGCGCCAGGGGCATTTCTCATTTCAATAAACCTTATATTTTCTAGCGTTCGTTATCTGGGTTGGGGAGATAATTAATGCGAAATAGTAGAAAGGAATCAAATGAACTTGTTTAAAAGATGGCTTGTATTTATGTTGGCGCTCTTTGTTGCCGCCTGGTTGATCCCTGGGATCCATGTCGAAAGTGACGCCTGGGTTGTGTACGCCATCACAGCAGCCATCCTGGCGCTGTTAAACGCGATACTCTTGCCGATCCTGAAGACCCTTTCATGCGGATTGATCATCCTCACCCTGGGCTTATTTAGTCTTGTATTAAATGCTGCGATGTTCATGCTTTCATCTTACCTGGCACAGACCTGGTTCAATGTTGGATACGTTGTAGACAACTTCTGGTCTGCCCTGCTTGGCTCGCTCATCGTCAGCGTTGTGTCGATGCTCTTCTCATCTGAAAAGAAGAAGAAACGGGAAGAAGACTAAGTGTAGTCTCGTAGAAAACAAAAACTGCCTCATAAGCAGTTTTTGTTTTTAGTTGCTTAATTCGCAACATGTGATAAAATACCGTCTGTTAAATCAGGAATAAGCCTGATATCAACCTTCCACTCCTGCCCGCCAACGGCGAAAAGCAGGAGCAAACCCGAGGAAAGGAGCCTCGACACGTATGCACAATTATGAACTCATTTTTATTCTCCAGGCTGATCTGGACGAAGCCTCTCTGAACACCGCTGTGGATAATGTGGAAACCCTCATTAAGAACAACGGTGGTGAGATCGCCAAGATTGATCGCTGGGGCAAGCGCAAACTTGCTTACCCCATCAGCAAAGCCAATGAAGGCTACTATGTATTCGTAGACTTCACCTACAAACCCGAAGAAGTTGCCGGCCTCAAACGCACTTTAGGCTACAACGAACAGGTTCTGCGGCACATCGTCGTCCGCAAAGCATAACAGGAGTTAACATGACTGAAAGCAGATTCTCAGACCGCGGTGAACGCTCCCAAAATGGTGAACGTGGCGAACGCCCCCGCCGCTTTGTTTCCCGCCCAAAGTTTTGTCAGTTCTGTTCTGACAAGAACCTTGTAATTGATTACAAAAACGTTGAATTGATGTCTCGTTACATCAATGAAACCGGAAAGATCCGCCCCCGTCGCCAGACTGGCGCCTGTGCTAAACACCAGCGTGAGGTTGCCACGGCTGTCAAGAATGCCCGTCACATAGCCTTACTTCCTTTTGATGGTGATTTCTGGACTGAAAACAACTAGGTTGGTGATCGAGTATGGCTAAAAAAACTGAGAGCCCAAAGCTTGTTACCAAAAAGCACATTGCTCGTAAGGAACGCGAAGAAAAACAAATCAAGTCCGCTTTGATCGTCACTGGCGTTGTAATCGGACTTGCTTTACTTTTGTTGGCTTACGTCCTGGTCGACAACTACATCGTCCAGCCCAATAAAGTTGTTGCTCGTGTGGGAGATGTTGAAATCAAAGCGGGTGATTTTGAGTCGAATGTGACTTATACCCGCCTGAACATGCTCTCCACTACCAGTAATTATGCCTACTACGCTCAACTATTCGGAGATTCAGGCAGCCAATTCAAGTCTGCTGCCATCGAACTGGTTGCTCAATTGAATGACACCGAACTGATCGGGGAAAATGTTCTCAATCAAATGATTGATGATCAACTTATCCGTGAAGAAGCTGCCAAGCGCGGTTTATCCGTTTCTGATAAAGAGCTCCAGGATGCGATTCAGGCATCTTTCGGATTCTATCCAATGGGAACCAACACGCCGACCATCACTCCAACCATTGTCTATACTCCGACCTGGTCGAGTGAGCAATTTAACCTGATCAAACCCACCGAAACATCAACCCCTGCCCCGACTTCCACAGCCACGCCAGAAGGCTGGCAGCCAACTCTGGAACCGACAGCGGTCAGCCAGACTAAAGTTGCCGCTGAGTCAACCACCCCAACCGTGGAACCAACTGCCACCGAAATTCCTACTATCACTCCTACCCCAACAGTCTACACAACAAAACTGTACCGCAAGGAACTTGGTAATTACCTCAAAGAGGTCAAAAACCTGGGGATTAGTAACAAGCAGATAGAGGATATCTTCACCGCGAATCTTCTTCGCACCAAGTTGCTTGAGGATCTCACGAAGGATATGCTTCCCCAGGAAGAACAGGTTTGGGTCAGGCACATACTTGTCGATACACAGGATAAAGCCCAGGAAGTTATCGATAAGATGAAAAATGGCGGAGATTGGACAGCGCTTGCTTCTGAATACTCTACCGATACCTCAAACAAAGATAACGGCGGAGACCTTGGATGGATTGGCAAGAATGACAGCTATATCCAGGAATTCAAGGATGCAGCCTTTGCTCTAAACGAACCTGGTGAGATCAGTGCGCCCGTACAGACGACCTATGGTTGGCATGTGATCCAACTCGTCACCAAGGCAACCAACAATATCAATGCCACCAAATTCCAACAAAACAAACAGGCATTCTTCGATAATTGGCTGCTCGAACAGCGTAATGCTCGGACTGATATCCAAATCGATGAGATCTGGAAGACCATTACTCCCAGTAAACCAGCTGTCCCAGCGGAGTTAACTAATTACCTCTACGGACAGTAAAGTTCAATATTGACAAAAACCGGTCTCTTTACGAGACCGGTTTTTTGTTCTCAAAAGATTATCTTACAAAGCTCTCATCGACTTCTTCAAGTTTGAGCGAAATGATTTGACTGGCGGAGTCCTTCCCCATCGTGACGCCATAGATCACATCCGCCGCGGACACGGTATTGCGGTTGTGCGTGATCAGTACGAATTGAGTATCCTTCGAAAGGTCTCGAAGCAGATCGAGGAAACGCCCGACATTTGACTCATCCAGCATCGCGTCCACCTCATCCAGCACGCAGAACGGGGTCGGAGAAACACGCAGCAAAGCAAAGACGAGCGCCACAGCCGTCAGACTGCGTTCACCGCCGGAGAGCAACACAAGCCCTTGCTCCCGCTTTCCGGGTAATCTGGCTTCAATCTCAATTCCGCCTTCAATCGGAGAATCTTCATCAGATAACAGCAACCTGGCTGAACCGCCATTGAAAAGTCTTGCGAACATGGCGGTAAACTCCACACTGACAGCTTTGAAGGTCTTCAGGAACTCCTCCCGCATGACTGCATCCAGTTCTTTGACCAGTTTTTCGATATCCTGGATTGCTTCCCTCAAATCCGATGTTTGGGTCGTCAGACTTTCGTAACGTTCCTTGACCTCATGGAATTCAGTTTCAGCCTCAAGGTTCACTGTTCCAATGCGCCGGATTTGATTCTTTTGTTGCCTGATCGCCTCTTCAATCCCTTCTGGTAATTCCTTTATGACAGGCAAGGATTCAATCACCAGGTCCGGAAATGGCAAGGGAGTTGACTTGGAATACTCATTCTTGTATTCGAGTTCGATCAGACCAAAATCATCTTCGATCCGGCTTCGCAACGCTTCGACCCGTTCCTGTTGGTGCACCATCTCGAGCTTGTAGTGTACGACAAGCCTTTCCTTATTTGAAAGGTCTTTCTGTTTCTCGCTATCTTGCTGTGAAATCTGGCGATTCACTTCTTCGAGAATTTGAAGTTCAGCGCGTAATGGGTCAAGCTGTTCTTTTTGGATTTTTTCAGCACGCTGGTTCTTTACTTCTGCCAACCGCTTACTCTCATTAACCTCATTTTCAAATCCTAATAATGAAGTTTCGAGAGTTCTTAAGCGATCCTGATACACGGCCAGGCGTTTTTTGTCGTTCTCAAGTCGCTCCGAGGCGGAGATAACACTCACTTTGCTGTGTTGGAGAGCTTGTTGCAGCACCTGCTTTTCGGTTTGAAGATAGTGCACCTGTCCTTCTAACTCGAGTGTGTTGTAGCTTTCTTTTTTCTGCCTGAGGTTCTGTATCTCAGTACCAAGCTGTTCACTTTCGTGTTGGTTAACCTCTTCTTTTTGAGTTAATTCGTCGAGCTGCTTACTAAATTGGGTTTGCTGCGTTGACCCGGTATTGATTTGTTGCTGAAGCCAAGTTTGTTGACCGTTGAGCTTATCCAATTCAAGTTGGAGGGCATTTAAGTCTTTCCGGCTTTGCAGAAGGCTTGAATTTTCCTCCTGCCGCTTTTTGACCAGGCTCTGCAACTTGGTTTCAAGCTTGCCAATGTCATTCTTTCCTCGTTGCTCAACTTCGCGCGCCTGCTTAAGTGCCTCTTCCGTCTCGGCCAATTCTTGCTGCAATGCCTTCGTAACCCGGGAGTAGCTTACCTTGCCAGCTCCATTCGTTTTGCCAAGCATTGCCATACCGTTTTTCAGGAGCACATCACCTTCCAAAGTGACAAAGTTTGTTTCTCCCGATTCTCCCCACAGGCTGAGAGCGTCATCCATATCTTTGACCACCAGGAAGCTCCCAAGCAATTGATCAATGGTCCGTCGTAAACCGGTTTCTGTTTTCACCATGTCAGCCGCGTTTCCAATGACTCGCGGATCACTCAGTACTGCTTTTTGTACCTGGCCTTTACGCGCGATTTCCCCGATCATGGCAAAACGTTCCTGTGTCTTGCTGGAGAGTTCCCTCATAACAGCGTGGTCGAGTTCACCCTTTACCACCAACACGTCAACAGCTTCTCCGAGTGCAGCATTGATGGCACGCTCGTAAGCCTCAGGCACGTCCAGTTTCGTAACCAGGTCGGTGACTTCGCGCTGGAGAGCTTTGCCCTTAGCTGCTTTCAAAACGCCTTTTGCGCCTTCGGAAAAGCCCTCGAGGCTTTCACGGCTCTGACGCATTAGCTCCAATCGGTTTACAATCCGGTTCTTTTCCAAGTTCAAGCCATTCAACTGTCGATTGATCTCATCCAGTGATTTAGCCAAAGATGTCTTATCGGAGCCCTGCTTGTCGATGTCGGCCTCAAGCAACGCAACAGCCTTTTCCTGTTCGGATATTTGAGTCATCAGTGAGCTCAGCTGTTTTTCCAGCACGATCTTCTTATCCGACACAACCTGCAATTTTTCCTGGCTACCCGTGGTCGATTTTTTCAAATCCTCAAGGCGATAAACAAGCTCCTGTTTTCGTGCGCGAAGAATTGCCACATTCTTCTCAGATTCCAGCTGTTTAGAACTGAGGGCGCGTTCTTGCTTATCCAGAGCGTCTTTTTGAGCTTTTAGTGTCTCAAACTCAGTATTAGCAGCCTTGTATTTCTCGCTTAATGACGCTAATTCCTGCTCTTGACGGCTTTGCTCGGCAGTCAGGCTTGCCAGGATTTTTTCTTCACTCATGATTGTTTCCTCGAGATTTCCAGAATCCATCACCAGTTGCCCACGGGATTCCTCGGCTGACCGTTTCCTGGAATCCAGAACTGCGATAGCCTGGTTTTGTAGTTGGATCTCATCTCGCAGTGTTCTCAAGTCGCTCATTAGTTGATCTATCGCGGTTCTCTTTTGATCAACTTCCTGCCGCAAGACTTCGATGCGTTGCCGATCCCCATCCACGGCTTTCTTCGATTCGCTCAAGGAAGCCTCTGCTCCGGATAACAACTCCCGGGTGTTCTCGAGCTGGCTCTGTGCGACCATCCATTGGTAGCCATACCATTCACGCAAATTGTTCTTCAGATTTTCCTGGACAAGCTTATACTCCCCCACCCTCGCCGATTGCTTCTCAAGGCTGCGAAGTCGCGGTCGGATCTCATCGATAATGTCAGAGACCCGTTCAAGGTTGCGCTGGGTGGTTTCCAAACGTCGCAGAGCCTCTTCTTTACGGGAGCGATACAACCCAATCCCTGCAGCTTCTTCAAACAGCCTTCTTCTCTCGTCAGGCCGGATCGAAAGCGCGAGATCAACCAAACCCTGACCGATGATCGTGTAAGTACGATCAGCGAGACCAGTCTTGGCTAATAGCTCATGGAAATCCTTCAACCGCACTCTCTGGTTGTTAAGCAGATATTCATTCTGCCCATCCCGGTATGCGCGTCGGGTAAGGGTCACTTCAGAGTAATCGATCGGCAGCCAGTTGCTTTGATTATCAAATGTGATCGAAACAGACGCCATGCCAGCTCTGGATCTGTTTTCAGACCCAGAATAGATCATGTCTTCGGTCTTTTTTGCACGCAGCATCGAATAGGATTGCTCGCCAAGTACCCATCGGATCGAATCGGCTACGTTGGATTTGCCCGAACCATTCGGACCAACGATCGCTGTTATCCTGGCAGGAAAAACGAGGTTTGTCTCTTTGGCAAAGGTTTTATAACCATGCAAAACGAGAGAGGCTAACTTGGTTTGTGTCATTTTTTGATGATCCCCAACACTTTCATGCTCTGATAAGCTGCGACTTTCTCTGCCATTTGCTTGTTCGTTCCTGATCCCCGTGCGATTTCTTTTCCATTGATGTATGCGCTGACTTCGAAGATCTTAGCGTGGTCAGGTCCAGTTTCATCTACCAACACATACGTTGGTGAGGCGAAGCCTTTTGCCTGCGCCCACTCCTGAAGTCGGCTTTTGACGTCTTCCTCAGTATGGTTCTGCAGGATATTGTCGGACTCCTGTTCGAGTAGAGGATGCACAAAACCTCGGACGGTCTCGATGTCCGTGCTCAAATACATGGCAGCAACTAATGCTTCGAACGCGTCACACAAGATGGCATCCCGGTCTCTACCGCCTGCTTGCTCTTCGCCTTTGCCCAGGAACAGTGCCGGACCGATCCCGATTTGGCGCGCAAATTCAGACAGTTGGTGGGTATGGACCAAAGCGGAACGGACTTTTGTAAGAAATCCTTCTTTTTTCTCCGGAAAGCTCTGGTACAACCATTCAGCAACCAAAAAATTCAGGATCGAGTCACCCAGGAATTCGAGCCTTTCATTGTCCTCAAATACGTTACGACTTTCGTTGACGTAGGACCTGTGAGTCAAGGCACGTATAAGATAGAAATCTTCTGTGAAATTTTCAGGTAAGTGTTTTTTTAATTCTTTACCGGCAGCAGTGTTTAGCATTCTTCCTCCATCGGAACTGCCGATTCGTTTAACATCAACCGCATTGAGGTTAAACGGTTCCCCAGTTCCATTTATTTACTTGATTTTAACCCAGAACCACTCATAATGAGCACTGACTTTCCAGGGGTTTCTTCAACTTTGCAGCTTGCGGCTAAAGCCATCGCTGAAGTCGGTTCAACGTACAAACCAGCCTGGATCAGAGACCGATGTGCTGCTGCAATTTCGGATTCGGTTACTGACACGAGTCGATCAGCATCTCTCTTCAGATAGGCGAGTATTTCGGCTTTCCTCGCGGGGTTTTCAACCATCGTGCCTTCGGCTAAACTGCTGCCTAAACTCCCTTCAAATGGCTGTTCGTGCCAGGCTGAAACAACAGGCGCGCAAGCTTCAGGTTGGACTCCAACCAGCCTTGGTCGGCTCGCAACCATTCCTGCACGTACCAATGCATCAAAACCCATTAACACTCCTGCAAACAGGGACCCATGTCCGATCGGGCAAAAAACCGTCCCAGGCATCTCGCCCAGTGTTTCCCAGATTTCAAACGCGATAGTTGCAATCCCTGCCAAGCCGAAGGGTTGAGCCGCATGGCTGGCGTAAGGGAGCCCTTGCCGGCTGACCGCCTCCAAAGCGGCTATATGCGCATTCTCCCGCGGTCCATCCACCTGGACCACTTCTGCCCCGCAAACCTCAATTTGCCGGCGTTTTGGTCCGCTGGTGCCACTGGGGATGAAAATCTGGCAGTGAACTCCGAAAGCAGAACTATAGAGAGCCAGTGAACCACCCGCATTTCCGGATGAGTCTTCAACGACATTCAATAAACTTCGTCCTCGTAACACACTGGTAAGGACTGCCGTGGCCCTGTCCTTAAAAGATCCGCTTGGATTGAGGTTTTCCAGTTTGGCCCAGAATTCCTTCCCCTGGATATTCACAGGCACAAGCGGGGTGTTGCCCTCACCGAGGTAGGTTGTTGGATAACTTGCAGGGAATCCGAAGGAACTTGCGTACTTCCAGATCCCCTGTGAATTTCTGTCTTCCTTTATGGGAGGTAAATACGACAGATCCTTAAGCGTAAACGCACCTCCACAATTTGGGCATACATGAGGCAAACCAGTATCAGGATATTGCGTTGAACAGTCTCTGCAGATGTATTGAGTCATTTTTCTTCCTGGCAAAATAGATAATCTTAAGTTTACAACAAATCTGCCTTACTCAGGCTATAATTGCCCCCATGCCAGGTTCATGGATCCACGAAACAGACGATTATGAAATCGAGACCGAACTCTATTCCGGTCCGCTCGATCTGCTTTTGGATCTGATTCAGAAATCTGAGCTGGATATCACCAAGATTGCTCTCGCCCAGGTAACGGATCAATTTCTCGTTTTTGTGCGCGAAAATGAACAGGCAGATCCAAATTACATCTCTGAGTTCATGGTAATCGCTTCGAAGTTGGTTCAAATTAAATCAGAAGCGATGCTTCCCAGGCTCCCGGTGAGAGAACCTGAAGAAGAAGATCTTGGGGAATCACTCGCGCGGCAACTCAGGATCTACCGCGAGATCAAGAACACAACAGCCTGGCTTAACTCTCGGCTTGACCAAAACCTCCGCTGCCACCTGCATGTGCCGAAATCGTATCCTGTCAATGTGCAGCTTGACCTGACCGGTATCGACATCACCGACTTGATTGTTGCCCTGGAACGACTTGCCAGCCAGGAAGGTCCCACCATTGAGGGATCTTCGATCAGAATTCCAAAGATGACGCTGCGAAATAAAGTACAGGAAATCGTAGGGATCCTGAAAGGTTCCGGTAGTGCCAGCTTTTTGGGGTTGGTGGGAGAAGACTCAGATCGCATTAAGATCATCGTTGTTTTTCTGGCAATTCTTGAATTGGTAAAACAGGACATGATTGACACAGATCAACCAATTCTCTTTGGCGACATTTCGTTGAGCCCAAGTGAAAAACTGTTTGCCACCTCGGATGAAGAGCTCGCGATTGGTGAAGATCTCTAACCTAAATTCTACAAGCCCTTGGTAAGCATTTCCAATGCGTTATAATAATGACGAGGAAAAAATGTCTGAGAACCCGACCAACACCCTTGAAACACACGACGCCGATAAAGCTGAGAAAATTGATGCCCAGCCTGAATTGACCCCGGAGAAAAAACCAGTCCTTGCGATTGTGATTGGAGCATTGATCCTGGTGGGTTTGATTGTTGGTCTGTTCTTCCTGGCAAGAGCGGAAGGGCAGGTTGTTTCACAGGTTCGCGACATTTTCATTATCCTGATGGCGCTCATGATGGTTGTGATTGGAGTTGCCCTGGTCGTCTTGATCATCCAACTCGCGAACTTGACCAATCTACTTCAGCATGAGATCAAGCCAATTCTGAATTCAACGACCGACACGGTGAACACGCTCAAAGGTACCGTTCGGTTCCTAAGTGACAATGTAAGCGAACCAGTGATCAAGCTGAATGAATCGCTGGCGAGCATTAAAAAACTTGTAGATATCTTTCGCTTAAAACGATAAAAAAATAGAGGAGATTACTATGTCTGACGAAAGCAATTTTGGATCGTTCTTAATGGGTTTCACTGTCGGTGCACTCGCCGGCGCAATTGTCTCTCTTTTGATGGCACCCCAAACTGGTGAGGAAACTCGCCAGGTCATCAAGGAAAAGGCCATTGAACTGAAAGAAAAAGGCGCAGAAACCTACGAAGAAACAAAACACAGGGCTGAAATAGCTTACAAAGATGCCCTCGCTAAAGCTGATGAGCTTGCCAAGGTGACCAAAGAAAAAGCAACCGAGTTGGGTCGCAGCACCAAGGTCAAGGTCGAAAAATTGGCTGAGGAAACCACCCAGGCAGCCGAAGAAGTTGCCGAAGCCGCCAAAGAATAGGCCTGAGAAACCAATAACTGATTGATACAAAAAGCAGCCAGAGTAGATTCATGGCTGCTTTTTGTTATTCACATGACTGAACCTGATCCATAATTGCTCTCAGATACCTCACCTACAGACTGCTTTGGTCCATTCAGGTTCTTGACTTTCAAGATTTGGCATGATAAACTATGCTTCGCTTTGGGGGCGTGGTGTAGTGGTCGAACATGCGGCCCTGTCAAGGCCGAGACCGCGGGTTCAAATCCCGTCGCTCCCGCTAAAAAAGAAACTGCCAAAAAGGCAGTTTCTTTTTTTTCTACTCGGCGATGCCAAATTCCCTGGCACGATCTTCTAACAATTTCCGGTTCTTCTCCAGATCCTTTGGATATGTCAGGTAAAAACCGCTGAAGAGGATCGCGCAGATGATCCAAGGGAAAGGAATGGTCCAGAGCATGGCTGTGTGTAAATCGATCTTGTCGGCAATGAAACCGAATATCAAGGCTACAATGGCCGCGAAGCCGCTTTCGATGAAGGTCGTCATCGCGAATGCGGTCGAGCGTAGTTCGGGTGGAACCACAGCAGACATCATGGGCTCCTTGGAGCCTTTCCCCGGCCAGCTTATGAACAACGCGGTGACGAAGCAGAGTATGGTCAGTGGTAAAATGTCCCAGTTCGCCGTTTTCAAGAAGAGAAACAGGGTAAATGGAATTCCAATAACGACAGAAGTTTGCCCGATGATCGTTCTTCCATATTTGGGGCTTTTCTTATCCGCCCAATCGCCAAGGAAGCCGCCGATGACGTTGCTGATAGCTGTACCCACGATCATTGCACCAAATACCATCGGCGCCATCTGCGTCGATAATCCACGCTCTTCAACCAACCAGAGGATCAGAAACGCGCCCATGATGACCCATGGCATCGAGCCAGCCAGACCCTGCAAAATGGCGACTCGAATAGTCGGGATCGAAAGGACTTTCTTAATATCACTGATTTGGGCGGTATATTTTTGGGAGTCTTCCAGGGTGAGTTTCCCCTGCATTTCAGGTTCAGATTCGCCGCGCAGAGGTTCATCTACAAAGAGGAGAATCACAAAACCGGAGAGAATACTGGCAATACCCAAGATCACAAAACCGTAACGCCAGGTTTCGGGAGTGGCCAGACGTCCCAGCCCAAGGGTGAAGATGATGATGCCGAGGATTCCAACCGATTCCAACAGACCCAACATTCTTCCGCGGATCTTGGGGGCAAACGTGTCTGCCATGATCGAAAATGTAGCTGGCATAAGGCAACCCAAACCGATACCCGAGATAACCCTTACTGCGAGCAATTGACCAAAGTTCTGTGTCAGACCCACGAAAATGGTCCAAATGCCCCAAAAACCGGTACCCCAAAAGAGGACTTTCTTGCGGGAATGCCGATCAGCAAGGAAGCCCCAAAAAGGAGAACTGAGAGATTGAAGTAAACTCCGGACAAATGTGATCCAGGAAAGGTTTTGAAAACTCAAACCCCAAATCTGTCTCAACACCGGGCTGAAGATTGACATAGCCTGCCCTTCGCCCTGGTCCACAAAATATCCCAGTGAAAGAGCCAGCAAGGTCCGCCATTTCGCGGGTTTTGCCTCAGGACTAAATTCCTTCTCTACTTCGATTGCTTCGATACCATCCATCCCAGTCTCCTTTATGCTTAATTCCCACAATTTTACTCGCTAATCCTCTGAAAAACAGTAATTGGAGTTAAACTAAAGCATCACACCGGTACGGAGGAAATAATGATCCAGGCAATTCACCCCACGCCCACCCCAAAAGCCAACCCTGCAGCCATAATATGCGAAGGGTATGCCAGGTTCACAATCCTCACGAGCCGCCTTTTTCGGCTTGAATTTGACCCGCTGAAGAAGTTTGAGGATCAAGCCAGCCAGGTATTCCTCTACCGGGATCAAGCTGTACCCGACTTTCATTCCTGGAAGCAGGACGGTTGGCTGCACATTGAGACAGACTACCTTCACCTTCGATTTTTGGAAAATGGTCGGTTCCATTGGCGCGATCTACACATCTTGCTCAAGCAGACAGGTCAGACCTGGCAATACAGTTATCCGGACGAAAGTAACCTCGGCGGCACAATTCGCACGCTTGATAGCACCGATGGTCGCTTGAGCTTCCCGGATGGCTTGGTTTCACGGAGTGGCTGGGCGGTGGTGGATGACAGCCAAAGCCTGGTATTTAATGAGAACGAGTGGCTCCAACCCAGGCAAACCGCCCCTGAAAAGCGCGATCTCTACTTTTTTGGCTACGCGCAAGATTATCTCGCCGCGATCACCGAATACCAACTCATTTCCGGCAAACCCGGCTTGCTACCCCGCTGGGCATTGGGTAACTGGTGGAGCCGTTATTGGGCTTATTCAGACCAGGAATTGCTCGATCTCATGGAGGAGTTCAAGCAACATCAAATTCCACTCTCGGTGTGTATTGTGGACATGGATTGGCATATTACCAAGACCGGTAACACCAGTTCGGGTTGGACTGGTTACACATGGAACCGGGAACTTTTCCCTGAACCGACCCAATTTATCGAGGAACTACATCGTCGCGGGCTAAAAACTGCGCTTAACCTGCATCCTGCTGAGGGTGTCCATCCCCATGAAGAAGCTTATCCCACCATAGCAGCAGAACTTGGGCAGGACCCTGCAAAAGGCGAACCTATCCGATTTGATATTGCTCATCCTGCTTTCACTGAGGCCTACTTCAAGGTTCTTCATCACCCCCTGGAAGACCAAGGTGTCGATTTCTGGTGGATGGACTGGCAGCAAGGCACTCAGTCTAGAACTGCCGGTTTGGACCCCCTCTTCTGGCTCAATCATCTGCACTACTACGACCTCGGCCGCACACCGCAGAAACGTCCATTCATCTTCTCGCGTTGGCCCGGCCTGGGCGGGCATCGCTACCCGATCGGCTTCTCTGGAGATACCATCGTGTCATGGAAAAGCCTGGCGTTTCAACCGGAAATGACCGCGACTGCCGCCAATGTGGCATATGGTTGGTGGAGTCACGACCTCGGCGGTCACTGTGAGGGAATTGAAGATCCAGAGCTATATCTGCGCTGGGTGCAATTTGGCGCTTTCAGTCCAATCTTCCGGCTTCATTCAACCAATAACGAATTCATCGACAGGCGTCCATGGGGTTTTGGCCAGGATATCCTGGAGGACGCCCGAAAAGCAATGCAACTCCGTCATGCTTTGCTGCCATTGATCTACACGGCAAATTGGCACAATGCCCAGCAGGGAGAACCATTGATCCTCCCCATGTACTATACCTACCCTGACAAAAATGCTGCATACCAGGCGCCCAATCAATACACCTTTGCCCGAGAGTTGTTGGTCGCTCCGATCACCCAACCTGCCGACGCAAACACAAAACTCGCACGGCAATCGATCTGGCTCCCAGCTGGGCAGTGGTACGATTTCTTCACTGGTGAAGCTTACGAAGGCGGGCAATGGTTGACCATTCACTCTGAGCAAAGCCAGATACCGGTTTTTGCCAGGGCGGGTGCCATCATTCCTATGGATGAAGAAAATCAGTCGAATGGAGTCAGGCTTCCATCCCGACTTCACGTAAAGTTCTTTGCCGGCGAAGATGGCAGTTACCAGCTTTATGAAGATGATGGCGAAACCCAGTCTTATCTGGATGGTGATTTTGCGCTCACCACCTTTTCACAAAGCATAAACGGTGAAACCATCGAGCTTAAAAAATCACCCGTGGAAGGAAAACCGGATACAGTTGCGGTATTCCCAAAGATCCGTGATTACGACTTTGAAATCATCGGCATCAGTCAACCAGGTTATTTCCTGGTCGGTAGTTCTGGTGGAGATGTAACTCTTGAGTCCAGCTACAACGATGCCCAAAAATCTTTCACAATCCATCTCACTGGCGTGGCGGCAAGTGATGAAGTAATCGTCCAGCTTTTCTTCGTGAAGTTGGAAGCCTACCAGACAACGCCCGTCACTCGTCTCCACCGCTTGATGCAGCATTTCCGCCTTTCGACCCTGGCAAAGAGTTTGTTTATGCAAAGACTGCCATTGTTGCTGACAAATCCGGCTGTGATCTTCGAGATCTCCAACCATTTTACGAAGTCACAACTCCTGGCGATCTACGAAGCCATCGTGCCCACAAGCAGCACGAAACCTTTAAGCGATGTTGATTCGGCTTTTGAATTGGTGATGGGAGAGATGCGGAAATTAATTAAATAACCAGGTAGTCTACTTTACCTGGTTATTTTCCTGGTCATCGGCAGGTTCAACATCCATAACCTCTTCCGGAGGATGGAGCATGCTCTTTTCCGCCTCGTCATATTTGACTGGCTGGTCCAGCATGGCTTCATTGAGGATTTTTCGCGGATAATTCCGCAATTCGTCCGTTGTCTGCACTACTTCCCGAAAAAGCCCATCTTTACTCATTTTTCGCAAGAAGGCGCCAAGCTCTCCCCCAAATTTCTTGATTCGATCAGGACCAAGCACAATAAATGCCAGTGTAAATATCAATAAGATCTCAGGCCAGCCGAGATTTAGGAATTCCATTTTTTGCCTTTTCAGGGAGACTTGGGCTCGTCTGAATCATTTTCTTCATCAGACTTTTTCTTTCCGTTCAGACCTTCTTTAAATGCCTTGATACCGGATCCCAATTCGCCGCCAATCTTCGAGATGCGACCAACGCCAAAGATCAATACCAGGACCACCAGGATCAGGATTATTTCAGGCCAACCTAAACTTCCCATATCACTCTACCTCCGGGCTTTCCGCTTCGCTGACATGCCTTGCTTTGTACGCCAGCGCTGAGAGCCCAATACTCATTAAATATAATACAAAAAGTGGCACCATAAAGATTACCATGTTTACAGGATCGCCTGTCGGGGTGATCACTGCCGCCATCACCGCAATCACAACCAGCGCAACCCGCCAACCCTTCGTCAGGAAACTCGGTTGAATGACTCCCACCCTCGTCAAAACAAAAACTAGCAGGGGCAACTCGAAACTCATCGCGATCCAGAAGATCAAGTTGGTCACGAACCCAAAATAAGAGCTAAGTCGCAGACTGGTATTCACATCAAGCAGACTGGTAAAGAATTTCATCGAAGCTGGAAGCATCACAATGAATGCAAAACTTCCGCCCGCCAGAAAAAGGATGGTGGCAAATGGGATGGCTACCAATAACCCGCGTTTCTCGCTCTTTTTCAGCCCCTTCCCTATAAATGAAAACAATTGGAAGAATATCCACGGCAGTGCAATGATCAGACCGATAAGCAATGCGACGCGCATGAAGACGGACATCGACTCGGTTACTTCAATGACCTGCAGCTTCTCAACCCCACCAACAGGACCTGCGAGAAAATCAAGTACTGGCTTAACAAAAAATGCGCCAGCAATCACGCCGGCAAACAAACCTAAAATTGCTCGTAAGAGGACTTTTCGTAAATCCTCCAGGTGTTGGCTTAGGGGCATCTTCTCTGCGGAATTGTCTTCCATACTGGGATTATACATAATCAGGACTGATTTTGTCTTGATTGACCTATACCGAACATATTTCTAACTACTGTCATGACTTTCTCACGGGTACCCGGTTGATCAAGGTCATAAATGGTCATTTCAGTAAAGCGCTGTTCGAAATACTCGCGCAGTGAGGGTCGGAAGGTGGTTAACGCCAATTCAAACTTCCGTTCCTCTACGAAATCCAGGGCGCCTACCCAGCCTTTTCCTTCCAGCACTTCCAAGGGACCGATCTCGTCACACAAAAAAACTTTGCAATACTGTAAACTTTCAAGCTTGTGATTGATCCAATCAAATACATCCGGATGGATCTGCCACCTTCCAAACTTCAGTTGGCTATCTGAAGTAACTGAGCTTAGCAAAATGCGTTCCTCATCACTCTCAAGCCATTGAACTTTGATGGCCGTTTTCTCAGTTTTCTCAAATACCGCTGGAGAAATAAATCCACAACACGCAACGCCGGCCGAGCGTAATTCAGCGACCATTTTTTGGCAGGTGAGGGTTTTCCCACTACCACTTGTTCCACAAAGGCCAACAATCTTCGGCTTCAAAGTCATTCAGCAGAGGTTGCCAGTTGCTGGCAAGTGTCAACCAGCAATGCAGCGGCATTGATCAGGCCGCTTTCATCAATGTCAAAGCATGGGTGATGCAGAGCATGCCGCTTTTCGACGTCTTTCGGACCTGCACCCACAAAGAACAAAGCGCCAGGAATTCTTTGAAGGAACAGTGCCATATCTTCAGATGCCATCATTTTCAGATTCTTTTCGATCACAAAATCAGGATTGATCTTTTCAGCAGCAACCTGCGCAGCCTGGCAGACCGCCGGATTATTGACCAAAGGAGGAGCATTCACTCCGAGATTGACTTCGATTTGGCAATCAAATGCCTCCGCGATCCCTTCACAGATCCGTTTTGTCGAAGTTTCGATTTCCTGTTCCACTTCTTGAGTGAAATAACGCGGAGTGCCACTCATTGTGACAGAATCAGGAATGACATTGATGGTCGAACCGGCGTGGATCTGGGTGATCGAGTAAACCCCACTTTCCAATGGATCAAGCTTTCTACTTACGATTGATTGCAGGGCAGTGATCAGATGCGCGCTTGCCAGGATAGGATCGACAGCTTTGTGGGGACGAGCGCTGTGTCCGCCAATCCCGTGCACCTTGATCTGCAGATCCTTGCTCCCAGCCATAACAGGACCTGCTGTTATTCCCAACCAACCCACTGGCTCTTCCGCCCAAAGATGCACTGCCAAAGCATAGTCAGGTTGGATGTAATCGAGCACGCCATCCGCGATCATCGCTGCCGCTCCCTGGCCGATCTCTTCGGCTGGTTGGAAAAGCAGAAAAAAGCTCCCGGACAATTCATCTTTAAATTCTGAAAGGATCTTTGCGACCGTCAACCCTATCGCAACATGGCCATCATGCCCGCAAGCATGCATCAATCCTGCCTTTGACGAGGCAAAATCAAGCCCGGTTTGTTCCTGGACTGCCAGCGCGTCCATGTCAAAACGCAGCAAAAAACGCGGACCTTTATTGGAAGCAGCCAAGGACGCAACCAGACCAGTTTTCCCAAAACCCTGCTTCACTTCAAATCCCATTTTTTCCAGTTCGGATACCGCATAATCAGACGTCTGTAATTCCTGGAAGGCAAGTTCGGGATTGCGGTGGATATACCGTCGATGCTGGCTCGCAGTTTCTTGAAGGGTTTGTGCAAACTGAAAGACGCTGGATTCGTTCACAGAATCATTCTCCTGAAAGATTCAACATAACGCATCTCTTCACCAAAACGGGTACGCCTTCTTGCTTCCATGTGTTCCAGGAACGCTTTCGGCTCACCTACTTGTGAGACATGCTCGAGCAAAGCTTTAAGCCGCAAGTGCCATTTTTGGGTCACATCCATTTCGAAGTTCGCTTCCACCGGCGAACTGAGCCAAAGTTCTTCAATGCGATGGGGCGCAAAGCCTTCGTCCAAAAGCTCAGGGAAAAAGGCAGGATTTTCTACCGCTGGAAAAATGGCATCAAGCGCAATTTGACCCGCGGCACGGTGGTCAGGATGATTGATCCTTCCCCGTTGATAGATCAACATGGGGTCAAAGGTGGCGACAATATTGGGGCGGGTTCTTCTGATCTCGCGCGCGACTTTTTTTCGCGCTTCAATATCAGGAACAAGGTAGCCATCCTGGTAATCGAGGTAATCGACTTTGCTTACGCCAAGGATGGCTGCAGCATTTTGCTGTTCCCGCACTCTGACATCTCCTAACAAAGCGGGATCAGGATACTCAGGGCTGACACCCCTTTGACCTTTTGTGAGCAGCAGGTAACTTACCTCATGCCCCTGCTCCGACCATGCGGCAATCGTCCCACCCAGAAAAAATTCCGGATCGTCCGGATGGGCGAGGATTACCATGATTTTCTTTGATCCTTCCCAATCTGGAAATATCATGTTGTATTATTCCTGTTTTGTTGGCTTTTCTGAGGATTGACTGCGATGAGGGCGTGATTTTCTCCTGTGCCCGGGTTGGCTTTTCCGCTGTTCCTGTGGTTGACCAGTTTCAACTTGCGGTCTTGGTCTTGATTGCTGCCTTGATTGTTGGCCACTATTCCGTTCCTGGTCTTGCCTCCTTGAGGATGCAGGTCTTTGCTCTCGGGTCGATCTCTGGTCGGATCGAGGTTCCTGACTACGTTGTTCACCACCTCGGCGCAATCTATCATCACGTCCTCCCTGTTTCCCCCGGGGTTTTTCTTCTCGCGGTTTGGGAGTTTCCAGGCGGACTACCTCAACATCTTCATCTTCTTCAGAGAATGAAAAATCCTTTACAACCACAGGGGCAACTTTTTCCTCGAGGATGCCAGTTTCGAGCTCGGTTCGGGTAAATTCCCTCGGTCCCTTTTCGGGCAGGTCGATCAGAACAGAATCTCTTAAGGGCATAACCTGCAGCACTTTACCCTCGCCCAGAGGCGTGTTCACCGACTTCTTTTTCTTGGGCAGCTTGGTGCGGGCTTCCTCGTACATTTCATGCTCATAAGCCAGGCAGCAGCGCAGCCGTCCGCAAATGCCCGTGATCTCCATTGGCGTCAGGGAAATGTCCTGTGACTTTGCCATTTTGATCGAGATTGAACTGAATTCGGTCAGGAACCTGGAACAGCAGCGTTTTTCAATCCCGCAGGATCCAATCCCTGAGAGCGATTTGGCTGCATCTCTGGGCCCAACCTGGCGCACTTCGATCCGGCAATCTTTGAACATATGTGAAACATCGCGGATGAAGTTGCGAGGGTTAAAGTCTGTGGTCGTTTCGTAATTCAGATAGATGGTCAGTCTCGAGTAATCCAGACTGTACTCAGCGTCCACTGCTTTTATCCCTTCATGACCGGGATCTCGCAGGTATTTTGCTACAGCCACAACGACTTCCTGCTCTTTGACTGTGATTTCCGCTTTTCTTTTCAGATCTTCTTCGTTGGCAATTCGTTCAATTGGCTGAACTTCAGTTGGATTCTCGGGTTGCGGGAGGTTTACGGTCGCCACCCTTCCAATCTGTTTTCCTCTGACTGTATTAACTACCACAAGGGTGTCTTTCTTCACTTCCAAACCTTCTGGAAGTAAGAAGCTAAACGTTTTGCCGATCGGTTTAAATTGAACACCAATGTAATTCGTTTCAGACATGATGGCGATTATATCATCCAAGGCTTTCACGCTCGTGCGCCTTTTTACTGGCTTCCGCTGCAACCATGCAGGCAATATCCCGCATCGCGACAGCGCTTGAATTTTTGACACCTTCGAGCACGACAGGGCTGCCAGTGTCTCCGCCTTGTCCGATTCCAGGATCGAGCGGAATTCGTCCGAGGAAGGTGGTGCCAGTACGGAAAGCCAAGTGCTCGCCGCCACCAGTACCAAAAACTGGCATTTTCGAGCCATCCGGCAGGATTAAGTAGGACATGTTCTCGACGATCCCCAGGACTGGAACTTCCAATTTCTCGAACATCGCCACAGCCCGGGAGGCATCATCAATTGCGACCTGTTGTGGGGTGGTCACAATCACAGCGCCGGTCAAAGGCAGCGTTTGGCTCAATGAGAGTTGCACATCTCCCGTGCCAGGTGGCAGATCGACAACGAAGTAATCAAGTTCGCCCCAATCAAAATCCGTGATGAACTGCTGAATCGCGGAGTGAAGCATCGGTCCGCGCCAGATAAGGGGCTGACCGTTCTGCACCAGGAAACCAACTGACATTACCTTCATTCCAAGAACTTCAGCCACAGGGATCTTGCCGTCTCCATCATTATCAGGCAGCCGATCGATTCCAAGCATCCGCGGAATGTTGGGACCGTAGATGTCCGCATCGAGCAGACCAACTTTTGCGCCATCTTGCGCTAAGGCGACAGCCAGGTTTACTGCAACTGTGCTCTTCCCCACGCCCCCTTTGCCGGAACCAACCGCGATGACATGTTTGAACTGATTTTTATCGATCGTGACCGGTTTTGGATGGTTTACGCGAGCGGACATATGAATGTTTACCGATTTGGCTTCGGTCATTCTCAACACCGCCTGGCGGGCATCATTTTCTATCTTTGATTTCAGCGGGCAACTGGGGGTTGTGAGTTCTATCGTAAAACTGACTTGCTCTTCTTCAATTTTCAAATCCTTGATCATTCCAAGGCTCACAAGATCCTTATTTAAATCCGGATCCATCACATGGCTTAAGGCATTTAGAACAGCTTCGTTTGTTAACAAGATATTCTCCTGGACGTATTTTTTTCGTTCGTTTAATTAACTCGCATAAGAACAGGCGCATAGACTACGCAAGCACCCAACGATTATACTCAAATTCGCCTGGACTTATTCAAGGGTGTAACAGGCCTTCAGTTTCTCGTAATCTTCCGGGGTATCTACATCCATCGCCATGCAGTCGTCCAACCAGGGCAGCAGTTCCACCTGGAATTCTGAGAAAATTGCCCTTCCACCCCGGTCACCTTCCACTTGCGCAAGCCTCTTGAGAGCTTGTTTCGGAAAGTAAACCGGGTTTGCCCGCCTATCGTTGACATAGGGAATAGTGATCTTTCCGGTTTCAAGACCCCGTATGATGATACTCTCGCAGAAGTGCGGATTGATCTGCGGTTGGTCCCCAAGCAACAGCAACGCTCCATCAATATCTTCTGGCAGTTGTGCCAGGCCAGCTCTCAGAGAGGAACTCTGACCTTGAGACCAATCCTCATTGATGACAACAACGCAACCGCCAGGCAACCGAGGCTCAATCTGCTCTGAGTTGGCTCCAAGAACAACCACCAAGGGCGTGAGTCCGGCTTGTCTCCCGCTTTCAACCACACTGTTTAAAACTGTCGTCCCTCGCCATGGAAGAAGCTGTTTTGGCGAACCAAACCGGCTTGAGCCGCCTGCTGCGAGGATAATACCCGCAACTTTTTTACTCATAATCCCAAAAACCAACAACCTCCAGTTTGAGCTTTCCCAAACCTCTCAACACTTTTTCAGCAGTCAGTGGGAAGCTGTGGAACCGAACACCTGTCGCCTGGTGTACAGCATCAATTACAGCTGGAGCAAACGGCAAGTAGGGCATCTCACCCATTCCCCTGGCGCCATAAGGACCAATTGGATCCGGATATTCCAGGATCACCGAGCGAGTACGGTCAGGAATGTCCAAAACGGTCGGGATGAGATAAGTCGAAAACTCTTTTGTCAGAGCCTTGGTGTTCCTCTTTTTCCAGTTTTCAAGGATTGTGTAACCAGTCGCCTGCACCACCGCGCCTTCTATCTGCCCTTCCACCTGGGTGGGATTGATCGCTTTACCAACATCATCCACGCTGATCACGTCCCTGAGGTGGACCTCACCAGTCAAGGTGTTGACATCAGCAAAAATCGCCTGGGCAACGTAACCATATGTGAAGTTCGGAGTGCAATGACCATCAACCTTATCCATCGGAGTCGTAGCTGGTGGTCGGTAAACAAAGGAGCCAACTGCTGGTCGATCGCCCTCGTGCCATTTTTCGAGAGCCAGCTTAGCCGCCCCGATGATGGAATTACCTGCCATATGCGTCATGCGTGAAGCAGAAACGCTGCCCGAGTTCAACGTATTGGACGTGTCCGAATAGTGCAGTTCAAGCTTTTCGAGCGGTAATCCCAGCGCCTCTGCCGCGATTTGAGCAAACGTCGTATGCGCTCCCTGGCCAACTTCCGCGCCAGCATGGAACAGCATGGCTTTCTCAATTTCCTGATTGCCCTCGAGCACGATCGTGGCACCGCAATTCTCAGGAGCACCATAAGAGAAACCGATGTTCTTGTAACCGCACGCAATGCCAAGTCCTCGGTGGATGTTTGGATCTTCTGCCGGGGTAAGCTCAGGCTTTTTCCAGCCACCAGGACCCTGAGTCCAACCTGCCTCTTCAGCGCACTTTTGGACTACCTGCCGAATCGTAACTCCGGCTGGAAGAGGCGAGCCCATTGAAATAATGGAACCCTCGTGGAACAGGTTGCGCATGCGAAATTCCACCGGATCCATCCCCAGGGCTTCCGCCAGTTTCATGACTTGCATTTCCGCCATGAATGCGGCTTGGGGTCCGCCGAAACCGCGGAAAGCGCCGCCTGGAATGTCATTAGTATAGACAGCGTAGGCATCGGTGCTGACGTTTGGCACCTCATATGGTCCGGTGGCTAACAAAGTCGCGTTCCCCAGAACTTTCGGAGAGGTGTAAACGTAAGCCCCGCCATTTGCCCATATTTCGCACTCGGCAGCCAGGATTTTCCCATCTGCGTCTGCTCCCCATTTTGCCTTCATCGTATAAGCATGCCGTTTACAATGCCCGATGATGGACTCTTCCCGTGACCATACGATCCTGATTGGTCGGTTAATGCCACGTTCCTTCAGCCGCATCACTGCCAGTCCGAGAATGATCTGGACTGACATGTCTTCTCTTCCGCCAAATGCCCCACCAATTGCAGGGTAAATGATCCGGATTTGGTCATCAGGTAAACCAAGCGCATGCGCAACTTGACTCTGATCGGTGTGGGTCCACTGCCCAGCAGTTACAACCGTGATCCTGTCTTGTTCATCCAAAAATCCAACGCCTGATTCCGGCTGTAGATAAGCATGTTCCTGGACGGGTGTCTGATATTCACCTTCCACTACGACCGCGCATTGCTTGAATGCTTCTTCTGTTGAGCCCCGGCGAACAATGTTGTGATAAAAGATGTTGCTGTTCAACCGCGAGTGCAGAATTTGCGCGCCCTCTTTCAGAGCTTCGCCCAGAGTTTTTACGACAGGAAGATCTTCATAAGTAACTTCTATCAACTTCAAAGCCTTGACCGCAATCGCTTCACTTTCGGCTATGACCAATGCCACCTGGTCGCCTTCAAACCGAACGATATCAGCGCCCGCTATGCCTGATCCGGGTCCGCAAAGAACTGGCTGGTCCTTGATGCCGAGGCCATATTCATTGACAGGCACATCTTTTGCCGTCAGCACCATCACCACGCCTTCAACAGCTTCTGCTTGTGTCGTGTCAATATCGACAACCCTGGCATGCGGACGATGGGCAAACAAAACCTTCATCACAAGCTGATCGGAGAACTGAAAATCGCCGGGATACCTGGCTTTGCCAGTCACTTTCGCAATCGCGTCAATACGAGGAATGGAACTTCCGACTATGCTCATCTTAACTCCTCATCTTTTCACAGGCTGCTTCGACCGCTTCGACAATCTTGTAATAGCCAGTGCACCTGCAAAGATTGCCTGAAATTGCTTCTTTTACTTTTTCACGGTTTGGATTGGGATCTTCCTGTAGCAGTTTTACAGCTGCCATCACGAACCCGGGTGTACAGTATCCGCACTGCACCGCCCCATGATCGACAAATGCCTGCTGTACAGGATGGAGCGTTTCACCTTCAGCCACACCTTCAATCGTGGTGATGCTCGCCAGGTGTGCGCGTGGTGCAGGCACGAGGCAGCTTACGACTGCTTTGCCGTCCAGGAACAAGGTGCACGCGCCGCACTCCCCTTCCTCGCATCCCACCTTGGTACCCGTAAAACCTATGCGCTCCCTGACCATATTTAACAATGTCATGTCTGAGGCTTTGTCGATGACAAACATCTGCCCATTGATCGTTGTTTGGATGGTTTCTCCATCCCATTGACCCGTCCCCGGACTAATGAAACCTTCTCTCGTATCCAGTGCGACTGGCCTTGAGGGCACTTTATGGGCAAGGACGCCACTTTTGATTTCTTTCAATCCGTCTTCCACCAGGATCTGCATCATGTATAGGCGGTAATCATCCGACGCCCGCACATCGCTGATGGGTCTTGTCGCTTCTGCAGCAAGACGACCCACTTCCTTGATCACTTCACTTTCGAGAGTCCTTCCAACCAAAAAGGCTTCTGCTTCCAATGCGTGAATGATGGTTGGCGCGACAGAGCCCATTGTGATG
>CAYUGV010000001.1:45258-64110 GCA_964444335.1 uncultured Anaerolineaceae bacterium
GGCTTCTGCTTCCAATGCGTGAATGATGGTTGGCGCGACAGAGCCCATTGTGATGACTGCTTTTCGAATAATTTCATTTTCCATCTCAAGCAGCACGCAGCAATTCAAGACCGAAATTGCCTGCGTTCGACGAAGCGCCTGCTTCATAAAACTACCCTGCTGATTGGATTTCAGCGCGGGGAAATTGACTTCTTTTACAAATTCATTTGGAGCCAGTAACGTTTTACGCACTCCGAGATAAAAATCTCGTAAAGGAACAGTACGCTCTCCCTTACCAGAAACCAGCACAAGCTTCGCATCCATCGCCATAAGCGGTGTGATCGTATCGTTTGCAGGCGAAGCTGTCACGAGGTTTCCAACAACAGTCGCGCGATTGCGCAATTGGGGGGTGGCAACCCTGAAACATGCCTGCACAAGCGGATGGGCAAATTCCCTGAGAATCGGGGATTGTAATACATCGCTGTGAGTTACCATCGCCTCGATATGGATCACATCCTGGTTATCCTTCCAAATCTGGTCCAGACCGGGCAAGCGTGAAATATCGATGACAGTTTCCAATTCAGGCCATTTTCCATTCCGGATCTCAACCATTAGATCGGTGCCGCCCGCGATGATCTTCGTCTGCCCTTCAGCAGCTTCCAAAGCAGCCGTTAGGGCCTCGATACTTTCAGGCATTAAATACTTTTTCCACATAATCACTCCAAACTTGGGGGCTAGCTTCTTAATCTCTCAATGACTTCTGCCAGAATACTGATGGCGATCTCGTCAGGAGTTTCTGCCTTGATATAAATACCAATTGGAGACTTGATTTTCGCAATATTCTCCTGGCTGACACCTTGATCGATCAGACCCTTCTTTGTGGCAGCCCAACGATTCTTTGAGCCGAGCAGTCCGATATATGCCGGGGATCCTTCAAGGATAGGCGCCAGACCTTCCACGTCCACCGAACTGCCGCGGGTTACTCCAACAATATAAACTCGTTCATTGATTTCCAGGTGGTTTGGGATCTCGGCCATCGGTATGGGTAAGAATTCAAGTTTGCCTGGCATTACATCTGAAGTGCACAGTTCTGCGCGATCATCGGAAACAATCACGCGAAAATCCAACAACTGCCCAAACTTTGCTACAGACTGCCCAACATGCCCTGCCCCCAAGATCAGCAGGATAGGCTGGGTTACCTGCGGCTCAATGTACACTTTCACCTCCCCACCACACACGCCTACCGAAGATGGATCCTTCGCAGAGAGAGAATGCTCAACAATTCTTGATCGGCCATCCTTCAACGATTCCAAGGCTGCCTCCACAGTGCGCAATTCCAATTCGCCTCCACCCACGCTGCCTTCTGTGCGTCCGCTGGAGTACACCAGCATTTTGCTGCCGGCATGGCGCGGAACTGCGCCTTTCGTTTCAATCACAATACATAATGCGACAGCTTTTCCATCCTTTTTTGCTTCAGACAACCTATCGACAAAATCCATTCCTAAACCTCTAATAATGAGAGAATAATTGGGAGCAATTGTTTCTTGCGGGAAACCACTCCATCAGCCAGCAAACTTCCGTCTCCAAGTGGTGTGTAAGGTAATTCTTCGAGTGCCGCCGGCGCGTCAACAAAGATCAACCTGCTGGAGCCTTTAACCACATCAGTGATCATCAAGCCTGCAAAATCAAGTCCGTTCTGCGTCTTGAGTTCTTTCAGGGCCACTTTTAGCTTGCCCATGTAGTCGCCGATTTCGTAGACATCCGTCGTTTCAGCTTGGGCAATCGCAAACTGAATGCCGGCAGCTTCGTACATTTTCATATCCGTCTTTACGACAACTTCCGGTTCCTGGGTGAGCAAACCCGAACCAGCCTGGATGATCTTTTGCCCGTATCCCTGAATTGTCTCGTCTTCCAAAGGAGACCCAGGTACAAACGCCCACCTCGCCAGCACTTCGGCTGCGGCTTTGTCGCGCGGGGTGGTGGTTGGCGAAGTGAAGATCAGCGTGTCCGAAAGCAGTCCCGCCAGCAGCAAGCCAGCAATCTTCGGAGGGGCGCTCAAACCAACCTCGGTGATTTGTTCTGTGACAAGGGTGGACGTACTGCCGACAATGTCTACAGTGAATTTAATTGGGTTATGGGTTGATTGGTTTCCCAAACGATGGTGATCCAGGATTTCAAGCAATTCACTTTCCTCGAGGTTCGCGATGGATTGTTGGGGCTCGTTATGATCCACCAAGACCACCTTGATCCGTGGTGGATTAAGCAGATCCTGCTGGCGAACCACTCCCAGGTAGCGTTTATTTTCGTCCACAACCCAATACTCGTTCGCCTCCTGCCTCAGAAGGCGGTTGATCACATCCTTGATACGCGTTTGTGGCTGGAATCTCGGGATATCCGTCTTCGCGGCTTCCCGACATGGAATATCCAACAACTCGGCAATCGTCATCTCGCGTAATTTCGCATGGGGACCGATGATCTTGCGCAAAAAATCGAACATGCTCTTGCCAGTCACCATTCCAAAGGGCGTTCCGTCCAGGTTGACCACCGGGGCGATACCACCGGTGCGAGATTGAATCGTCCAGGCTTCGTTCAAGGACCGATCCGGAGAGACTGCGTCCAACCGGCGCATCACCGATTCGAAACGGGGGGATGCATCGGTCAACAACAAAGGTGGATCGATCTCAAGCCATTTCAGAACGTAAGCTGTCTGCGGGTTAATGGAACCTGCTCTGCTTGCAACCGCATTAGACCCATCCCTTTCACCCAGAAGCCACGCGTACCCGGTAGCGGCGGCAATCGAGTCAGTATCGGGGTTGATATGCCCGGTTACATAGATCGTGTCAGACTTGCGCTTAAAGACGCTGTTCTTATCCATCGGCTTTACTTTCTTAGTTATGTTTTAATGCCTGCCATATTCTTTCTGGAGTGAGTGGATTATCGAACACATTTGCTCCACACGCGTCCAGCACAGCGTTACCGATGGCGGGCGCGGCTCCATCAAGTGGGATCTCAGCCACAGCTTTCGCTCCATACGGTCCGGTTTCTTCGTAAGTCTGTACAAAAATCGAACGGATCCCAGGCATCTCATCAGCTCTGAAGATGTGATAATCCACCAGGTCACGTTCCCGCGGCTGCCCGTTGGCATCGTAACGCATTTCCTCGCTGACGCCATAACCCAAAGCCTGGGCTACACCGCCTTCGATCTGCCCGGAGGCAGCGATCGGGTTGATGATCACACCCGCGTCCACAGCCATGATCAGTTCTTCTACTTTGATCTGACCGGTCTCGACGTCCACCAATACCGTAGCAAACTGCGCGGCGAAGGGTGGTGGTGAGTTTGGCGAGACATACGAAGCCGTTGCCATGATCTGCTCCTGGTTGTGCCAGTGCAACGAATCCAGGGCGATTTCTTTTATGCTGATCTGAGCACCTGATGGCGAAACTGCATGCCGGTCTCTTAAAACCACATCTGCCGGCTGCACTTCTTCACCCCTGGCAAGCAAAATCTGGGCCGCGCGCTGCTTGATCTTCTGCGCGACTTCCCTCGCGGCTTTCAGTACAGCCGTACCAGAAATGTAAGTGGTCGATGAGGCATACGCGCCAACATCAAACGGAGTCATATCGGTATCAGAGGATGTGACAATGATGTCTTCAAGCTCCACGCCCAGCGTTTCCGCGGCGATCTGCCCCAGGATGGTGTCGCTTCCTGTTCCCAGGTCGGTCGCCCCAACCAACAAATTGAAACTGCCGTCATCGTTGATCTTGAGGCTGGCTCCGCCCATGTCCAGGTTCGGAATCGCTGTTCCCTGCATGACTGTCGCAACACCAATACCGCGCCTGAGGTGAGGTTTTCCTGGCACAGCATGCCAGGCTTCATTGCCAAACTTTTCATCCCAGCCAATCGCTTTGCGACCCTCCGCAACCGCTTGTTCAAGACCCACCGTATGGATCACTTCTGGCACGGGTTCACGCCCTTCATTCCAAGCGGTACTGAATGGTTGATATTCACCAGGGCGGATAGCATTTTTAAGACGAAATTCGATCGGGTCCAATCCAAGCGTGCGGGCAATATTCTCCAGGTGCCGGTCAAGCGGCCAATACCCTTGCGGCACGCCATAACCGCGATAAGCTCCAGCGGGGGAAGTATTTGTATAAACGATGTCCGCGTAGAAGCGGATGTTGGGATGTTGCCGGTATTCGCCATCACCTACATACAAGCCCATCGACTTCTGCCCGGTATTGCCTGTAACTGTCAGGGCATGGCAGCCATAAGCGCCCGTATCCGAAAGCGCTGTCATCTGGTTTGCTGTCATCGTGCCATCCAGTTTTACGCCAGTTTTCATGTGAACTCGCATAGGATGCCTTGACCGGGAGCCAATAAACTCCTCTTCCCTGGTCAGTTCATAAAGCACTGGTCTGCCGGTCGCGATGGTGAGATGTGCAGCCACATCCTCGATCAGAACTTCCTGTTTGTTGCCAAACCCACCGCCGATACGCGGTTTGATGACGCGGATGCGCTTGATCGGCAAACCAAGCACCGGCGCCATCTGCCGGCGAACATGGAACGGCACCTGGGTGCTCGTGCGGATCACCAGGCGGTCATCTTCATCCCAATACGTCAGGGTTACATGCGGCTCGATGTGTGCTTGCTGTACTTTGGGCACCACATATTCCTGTTCAAAAATCCGGTCAGCTTCTGCAAATCCCTTTTCGACATCCCCAATGTCGATTCGGATCTTGGCTGCAAGGTTGATCGCCGGATCGGAATCCGCAAAATTAACGTATTCAGGTTCGTCGTGAATGCGTACCGCGCCTGCTTTCATCGCGTCGCGTGGGTCGACAATCACCGGTAAAGGTTCGTAAGTAACATCGATCAACGAAAGCGCTTTTTCAGCGATCTCAGCTGTTTCTGCTGCCACAAAAGCCACCCTGTCGCCAACAAAGCGGACCTTGTTATCAAGCGAGAACATATCCAATGGGCCTGGGATCGGGTCGGATTGCCCGGCGGTGGAGTAGACCACGCGCGGCAGATCTTCCCAAGTCATCACGGCAGCCACACCAGGCAGTGCTTTGGCTTTGGATGAGTCAATCCTGACAATCTTCGCATGGGCGTAAGGCGACCTGAGCACCTTTGCGATCAGTGTGCCCGGCAGTTGCAGATCAGCCGTAAATGCCGGCTTACCCTGCGCGAGCTTGGCGGCATCCACCTTGATCTCGGACTTGCCGATGGTTTCGGTTTCCGGGAGGGTATGCACCGCCACCATATCAGGCTCATAAGCCTTGGGGTAGGTTTCATCTTCAGACAGGGTCTGTCCACTATTGCGGATATCCGCAGCTGCTTTAAGAACAGCCTGGACGGGTTTGACATACGCCGTACAGCGGCAGAGAATGCCAGATAACGCTTCCCTCACCTGGGCTTCGCTCGGATTCGGATTCTGACGCAGTAATGCCCTGGCAGCCAGGATCATTGCAGGCGTGCAGTATCCGCATTGGATTGAGCCGCTCTCGATAAAAGCTTTTTGAATCGGGTCGTAACCTTCGGTCTTTTTCCATCCTTGTTCGGGATGCTGACCGATCTGTTCGAGTGTCTCCAGACTGTGCCCCTGGGCTTGAACCGCCAGGAACATACAGGCATTCACAGGTTCGCCATCCATCAGAACCGTACACGCGCCGCATTCCCCCCGGACGCATCCACCAGATTTGACGCTCAATAGTCCCAAACGCCTCAAGACTTCCAACAGGCTATCTGTTGGCTGGCATTCAGTTTCATACGTCCTGTCGTTGATCAGGAGGTAAAGGTTCATGCTTCCTCCTTAATGGTGGAGTCCCGCCAAAGTTTTTGCAGGCAGCGTGAAAGCAGAACCGCGGCAACTTCCTGCCGGTATTCCGCACCTGCCCACTCATCGTTAATATCCTTGAAGAGATGACGGATCGTGACCTCGCCATCATCCTCACCATAATGAAGGTCAAACTCAGCCAACATTGTTTCTGCTCCACCACATGCGACGTGAATTCGGGTTCCTGACCGTTTTGAGGCCGCCACAGCGACCACTGGCTGATCCTTGGGGCTACGTCCGACTGATGCAAATGCCAATGAGATAGGATTGGAAAGCCTGATTTCTTCGATGAAGTCATCACCAAGCAAAGTCCTGAGAGCAGCAGAATGCGGCTGGTAAGTTTCATTGCCTGAAAGTCGGTATTCAGCTTCCATCGCGTTGAGGCAGATTTGCACTGAAGAGCGGCCATTGCTGGATTTTACGTAATTAGTCAGGCTAAGGCTGTTACGTAAATTTGCGCCTGCTTCAATCGAGATAGCCTCCAGCAGATCTTCGGATTCCAAAGCATTCCCAAGTTGCTGTAGATTGGTCAACCCTCCAAGGGTGATCCCATCTCCCGAGAATTCCACCAAATCAAGCTCAAGCTCCTGCAAGTCAACCAAGACAGCCAAATTGTCTTTCGCCTTGGGGTGATAATCCCCGCCAGCCAGGTACATGATCCGACCCTGGAATTCCCTTTGCAGTTCTTCAAGCTCGTCCCAACTGACAGGACGGGCGTAAGTCAATTCAGGTTTATTCATCTTGATACACCTTCCAACCCATTAGTTCTGGGTTCGTGCCTTGGGTGAAATCCTCAGCAATCTCAACAAAAATTCCTTCCGCCTCTGCCAGGAGTTCTCCATCCTGGTTGCGGATCTCGCCATAAGCCTGGGAGACTTTTCCGCGTTTTTTCAATAATCGACCTCTAACCTTGAGCAATTGGTTGGTAGGCACCGGCTGCCTGTATTTGATTGTTAATTGGCTGGTTACTGCAAAACGATTGGGTTGATCTCCCGTTGCAGCCCTGCCTGCGGCTTCATCCATCATGGCAGCGATGTTGCCACCGTGCACCATGCCAGGGTAACCAGCATATGCTTCAGGTACCACCAGTTCGGAGGTGACATCTCCATCGTCCTGCAGAAAAAACGTCATCCTCAGCGAGACCGGGTTTTCCCGACCGCAAACGTAGCAGCTTCGACTGCTTGGTAATTGTTGCATTAAGCCTCAGAAGCGAATGTGTCAATCAGCAGCTTGGTGTTACCGCCAACGCCATAAAGGATCGGGGTGGTGCAGCCGTGATTGATGTATTCCTGGACCTTCGCTTTTGCTTCTGCCGGCGTGCCGCTGGCGGTGATGCGATGGATCAGATCCTCTGGCACCAAATGCTTGGCGGCTTGAATTTGTTCGTGGGTGGCAGGCCATCCAAGAATTGCCTGGATCTTTTCGACGATATCCATTGAGACGCCAGAAGCCTTGGCGATGTGGGGCTGCTGTGCCAGGTATTGAGTGAGCAGTTCACGTGTGCTGTCAATTGCCACATCGTGATCTTCATCCACCGAGCAAACGATCAACTGCGGACGATCGAAATCTTCCAACTTGCGACCTGATTGTTTCAAGCCCTTTTCTAGTTGTTCGATCGCTTCGTCGTTGTATTCCACCGGAACGCAGTAATTCATGACGATACCATCGGCGATCCGACCAGTCATTTCGATCATTTTGCCGCCAGTGGCGCCGATGTAGATCGGAACATTTCGAGGTTCTCGCCGTCCATGCACTACATCCAGCTCGATCTCATGCACCTTGTGGAATTCACCATCAAAACTGACACGTTCCATATTGAGCAGCCGGCGCAAGATAATGATAGTTTCTTCCATGGCCTTGAGGGGTTTGCTTCGGTCGATGCCTACATTCTTTGCCAGCGGATCCCACCAGGCGCCGATACCGCAGATGATGCGGTTTGGAGCCAGGTCATCCAGGGTCAGGAAGGTTGATGCCAGCAATCCAATGTTGCGCGTCCAGTTATTAATAACTGCCGAACCTATCTTGATGCGCTCTGTGACTGCTGCGTAAGCAGCCATTGGCACGATTGCATCACGCACAAGGCGGCTCTCGGCTTGCCAAATGCCGTCTATTCCTTTTTCCTCCGCGTAACGGGCAATATCCAGCCCATCGCGCAAATCGTGTGCGTCCTGCAGGTAAAGAGCGTATTTTTGGGTCATGGTGAGATTTCCTTTCTTAGTTGGCTCAAAATTGATATTTCGGGTTGCATGTTAATAATACGATATAACTCCAGTGAAGTATCGAGATCCCATTGGATATTTTCATTCAAGTAGACGACCAATTCCGCATTTTTCTCCAAAGCCTGGCGGGTATGTTTGCGAAAAGAACCTGTACCAAAACACGGTTCAATCAGGTGCGGTTCGCTCATAACCAGCGCGTTTGTACCGGATTGGAAATGGTCCGGCACGATTACCAGCTTGCGTTTTCCGTCCGCCAAGCCAATCAGACTCTCGAGATCGTTTGGCGTCACCAAAGGGAGATCACTCGGCAGAACCATGATCCGGCCGCCCCCATGGTTACAGATGTGGTTCTGGGCCTGGGTAATCGCGGAATTGAGCGTACTGGGATCGTTTTCAAGTAGTGCCACGCCTCCGTGGTCATAACTCCATTGCAGTGCGTGATCTTCCCTTGAAACAACCAGAATTTTATCAATCCCGGTTGAATGCTGCATTTTTGTAAAAGTGCTCTCAAACAATTGCTGATTGAGTTCAACCAACTCTGTTACTGAAAACAAATCTCTCAGGCGCGATTTGCCAATAGAATATCGCTTCACTGGTAAGACTGCCCATGTGATCATCTACCTTGTTTGATCCTCACTCCAAGTGAGATGACCGCTTCTGCCAAATTAACCTTATCCGCGTCGTCTTTCATAATTGTTTGAAAAGATTCACTAATTATAGTCGACGGCTCCCAATTATTGGCAGCCAGGACATCAAGCTCGTCAAAAATGAAGCCATCTAAAATGCCTTCGTAATGCTTTCGCACAGCTGGGGCTGATGGTTCAATTCCAAGTTCTTTGAACATCTTGGCAGCAGGGCCTTTCAATGCGCTTCCCTGGACGATTGGAGAAACCGCCACTACTGGTTTTCTTGCCAGGATCTCGCGCACATCTTCCAAAGCCAGGATCGGATCGATGCTGACCCATGGGTTCGAAGGTGCCAAAACAACCAGTTCCGCTTCCTGGAGCACCTGGATCACCATTTCACTCGGTGCAACTTCCTTATTTCCCAATAAAGCAATTTCTGCAATTTCAGGCTGACATTTTTGCCGAACAAAGTAATCCTGGAATCCCAGCCATTCACCTGTCTTAGTCTTGATCAGGGTCGGAACTGGCTCATCGCACATCGGCAGGATTCTGGATCGAATATTATTTACCTCACAAAATCGAGCAGTAACCTCGGTTAAGCTTAGTCCAGCATCCAAAAGCCTTCGTCGTTCAAGGTGCCACGCCAGGTCCTTATCGCCCAACGCGAACCAGTCCGGTGCGCCAATCCTGCGCAGTTCCTCGAGTACCTGCCAGCTATCATCCTTGCGCCCCCAACCGTGCAGCGGATCAGCCAGCCCGGCCAGCGCATAGCAAACAGAATCAAGATCGGGTGAAATATGAAGTCCAAAATGGGTGAAGTCATCACCGGTATTGACAATCGCTGTCAAACAACCTGGTTCTAGAACCTTATCCAGACCAACCAACAGCTTTGCCCCACCCACTCCCCCCGCCAGCGCGGTTACTTTGAGATTCTTATAAGCTTCCTCGAACTTGGGGATCATCGGAAGAGGTCGTTCTCCTTCTTTCTGATCAGTTCCTGGGCGTTGCCCTCCCTGAGAGAATATGGGAAACCTCTTGCGAGGACGACCGGTGTGCCTTCGCTTGCTTGCCCCATCATCAGCGAGCCGCCTGCTGCCAGTTCATCCGCCGTGGCGATCGTGGTGACGCGAAGCTTGTAATGATACATATCTTCCTCACCACGCATATCGAGCAAAGCTGGCAATCCGGATGCGCCGATCGTTGTGCCGAGCACGCCATTGCGCCAGGCTCGCCCGTGTGAATCGATGATAAGTACTGCTAGCCTGACACCACTTATCACTTCCAGTTCCGCGCGGATCATCGCCGCGGAAAGGTCGGAATCCTCCGGCAGGAGCAGCACCCAATCCTCATCGTCGCCCCAGTTGCCTTTCACGTTTGAGTGATCAATCCCGGCATTGGCACATATAAAGCCGGATTTGTGCTCGACGATGATGGTTCCGGGTCGGGTGCGTACGACTTCATTGCTCTCCTGGAGGATCAACTCCACTAGTTCCGGTCTTTTTCCGAGGTACTCTGCCAACTCGACCGCTTTTTGAGAAGGCTTTACGGTGCTCAGGTTCACCATCCGCCCTTCGGATTTTGATACGATTTTTTGTGCCAGGATCAATACATCCCCGTCTTGCAAGATCAGACCATTCTCCGTGATGGCTGCAAAAATGACTTCCGGCAGGTTATCTCCAGGTTTGATTTGGGGTATCCCCTGCAGCGCATAATATGTCAGTTGCTTAGGCAGCGTCATTGATCCCTGTGATGCGGATACCGGAGGAGGGCACCTTATGCTTGATGTTCAATCCAATCAGGATGGAGGTAAGGCCTTCAACAACCACTGCATTCTGGATGACACCCGCGTCCCAAGCTTTAAGACCGATATCTTCCGCGAGAGCAATGACAAGTTCGCGCGCGGCTTTATCCCCGCCGGCGACCAGAACGTCGCACTCAATATCCTCGTCGTTTAATAAGTGCTCGAAAGCAATTGTCTGGAAGGCCGCCACCACCTTGACGCCATCTCCAAGAATCGCCTGGGCTTGTTGGGCTGCACTGCCTTCTTCGGGCATCTGGACGCGCGTGACCTTGGGCGGCACCAACGGCACAACCACATCGATCATGATCTTCCCCTGTAGCTCATCCTTCAAACCTTCAAGGGTTGGACGATGAGCCGAGTATGGAACAGTAAGTACAGCAATTTCACAAGCCTGAACTGCCTTGTCGTTGGTGGTCCCGCTGACATCACCTTCTCCGTGCAGTCGTTCTTTCAGCTCTTCCACGGCTGCCAGTGCTTTTTCCTCGCTGCGCGACCCGATGATGATCTTGTGCCCGGCTTTCGCCCAGCGGTAACCAAGCCCGCGTCCTTCACGTCCCGTTCCCCCAATGATTCCAATTGTGTATGCCATCTCTCACTCCTCTATCACGAATTAACTCTATTCCAGGTTCGGATTGCGGCTTCGCGTGCTTTGGCTGCGATTTCAACTTCATCCAGCAGTAACAGCTTGCGGTCTCTCATCACGATCTTACCACCAGCGATTGTCGTCGTCACCATCCCATCGCGGAAACCAAACAGGATATGCCACGGCAAGTTACCAGCGTGCATCGGTGTGATCGGCTGATAATCCACCAGGATCAGGTCAGCCGCAGCACCTTTCTCTATCTTGCCTATGCGCAGCCCATCCCAAGTTTGGGTGGCAAGCCTCGAATTGTTCTCGACTGCGATCCTGATCACATCGTAGCCGTTCATCGCCCGCGGGTCAGCCTGCTGGTCCTTCTGGATCAGGTAAGCAAAGAACCATTCCTGCCACATCGCATTTGAGAAACCATCATTCCCAAGGCAGACTTTCACACCCTGCTTTATCATTTCCTCAATCGGCGCAACTCCAACCGCGTTGTTCATGTTTGATCGCGGTTGGTGAGAAAGCCAGGTGCTGCTTTGCGCCAGCAGATCAATCTCATGCGGAGTGACGTGCACGCCATGCGCAAGGATCGTGTTTTCGCCCAGGACGCCGGCATCCGCAAACCGCTCGATCACCCGCTTGCCGTATTTGGTCAGGGAGTCTTCCTGGTCCACGATCCCTTCAGCCGCATGGCTGTGAAACCCCACCCTATTATTGTTTTCTGCGAAACATTTTTCAAGGGTTGCATCGCTGACTGTCAGGCTGGCATGCAAACCGAAATGCGCTCTGAGCGTCGGGCTGTAACTACCGGCTTTCACGCCAGTGATAAACCGCCCATTTTCCCGAATTCCAGCCAGCGCTTTTTCTTCGCCATCACGATCGGTCACTTCATAACAAAGTGAAGCCCGCAAGCCGGACTCCTGCACAGCGTCAGCTTCGATATCCAGGGACCCGTCAATGCAATTTGGCGAAGCGTGGTGATCAAAAAGGGTTGTGCAGCCGTACCTGGTGGCATCTGCCAGGAGTGCCAGCGCGGAATACCTTACGCCTTCTTCGTCAAGTCCTTTGTCGAGTTTCCACCATAGGTTCGCCAGGATTTCCTGGAAATTCCTTGAAGGTTCTCCCGGAATCGCCATGCCGCGTGAAAATGCGCCGTAAAAATGGGTATGGGCGCAGATCAACCCGGGCATCACCATCTGCCCCTGAGCGTCAAGGATTTCCTCACTGGGATGGGAAGCCTTTAGTTCTGCTTCAGTCCCGATCTCCTGGATCAAGCCATCCTGGATAAGGAGCGCCTTGTCTTCCAGGATTTCATTTGGGTCGCCCCAGGTCACAATTTTGCCGTTGGTAATGATCATTGTTGTTCCTTTTCTCCGTTGGGCTAACAAACCCCGAAACCGCAGAGATTACTCCTCAGCAGTGATCTCGTAAAGTTCCACCAGCACACCGCTGGCGGATTTTGGATGGATAAAAGCCATTTTTCGGCCGGGAAGCACTTGCGGCACGTCATTGATCAACCGAATGCCCGCATCTTTCAATTCCTGCATCTTGGCTTCGATGTCATCCACCTCAATACACAAATGGTGCATTCCTTCGCCGCGTTTTTCAAGGTAGGCCGCCATACCCGAGTCTTCGGTGGTGGGCTGTACTAACTCGATTTCGCTCTCGCCAACCGGAATGAAGGCCACTTTGGAAGCCTGTGAAGGAACGTCCTCCACATGGTGCAGCTCGAGCCCAAGTGCAGTCGCCCAAAACTTGAGCGATTCATCAATGTCCTTGACGACGATAGCGACGTGGTTGATCTTCTTAATTTGGCTCATTGAGTCTCCTTAAATGAAGTTTGGCGCGCGATATTCGCCCCAGACTTTTCGCAATCTGTTGCAGATCTCGCCTAATGTCAGTTTGTTTTCAACGCATTCAATGATGATGGGCATCAAGTTTTCGTCGCCTTGCGCCGCACTCTCAAGTTTATCCAACAAGGCTTCTGCCAGGTCGGCATCCCTGTTAGCGCGCAAAGCAGCCAGGCGTTCCCGCTGTTCGGATTCAATCCTGGGATCGATTTTGAGTGATTCGAGTTCGATCTTTTCATCAACCGTGAACTTGTTGACGCCAACCACGATATCCTCACGATTTTCAAGACGGCGTTGCGCTGCAAAGGCTGCATTCTGGATCTCACCCTGGATAAAGCCGTTCTCAATCGCCTTCAATGCCCCACCCATCTCGTCGATCTTGCGCAGGTATTCCGTAGCCTGCTTTTCAATCTCATCTGTCAGGTACTCGACCATGTAGGAGCCTGCCAGGGGGTCGATCGTATCCGCCACGCCAGACTCATATCCAATGATCTGCTGGGTACGCAGAGCTACCTGCACTGACTTCTCCGTAGGTAACCAGAGCGCTTCATCCATGCTATTGGTATGCAGCGATTGTGTTCCGCCCAAAACTGCTGCCAGCGCCTGCAAAGTCACGCGCACAACGTTGTTTTCGGGTTGTTTCGCGGTCAGGGTCGACCCGGCAGTTTGGGTGTGAAAACGCAGTTTCTGCGAGTTCGCAACCTTGGAACCAAATCGCTCTTTCATAATCTTTGCATACAGCCTGCGAGCGGCACGGAATTTTGCCACTTCTTCCAGAAAATTATTGTGGGAGTTGAAGAAGAATGAAAGCTGGGAAGCGAATGTGTCCACATCCATGCCTGTCTTGATGGCTGCTTCGATGTAGGCAATCGCGTTCGCCAGGGTGAACGCCACTTCCTGCACCGCGGTAGAGCCTGCTTCACGGATGTGATATCCGGAGATGCTGATGGTATTCCAGTTGGGTACTTCGGTCTGGCAATACTGGAAGATGTCTGTGATGAGGCGCATGCTCGGTGTCGGCGGGAAGATGTAGGTGCCGCGTGCTATGTATTCCTTCAGGATGTCGTTCTGGATGGTTCCACGCAAAGCAGAGGCAGGTACACCTTGTTTTTTGCCGACTGCAATATACATTGCCAATAACACTGCTGCCGGCGCGTTGATGGTCATACTGGTTGACACTTTATCCAGCGGAATCTCCGTGAACAATGTCTCCATATCTTCAATTGAGGAAATTGACACGCCAACTTTACCCACCTCACCCAATGCGATCGGATCATCCGCATCGTAGCCAATCTGGGTTGGAAGGTCAAATGCCACCGAAAGGCCAGTCTGCCCCTGTTCGAGCAAAAAGCGATAACGCTTGTTCGATTCAGACGCGCTGGAATAGCCGGCATACTGCCGCATAGTCCACAATCTACCCCGGTACATCGTGGGCTGTACGCCGCGCGTGTAGGGATATTCACCCGGATATCCAAGGCTGGATTCCCTGTCTGAAGGGATCTCATAAGGTGGAATAACTGGCTTCAAGGTGATGCCCGAGTCAGTGATGAACTCTGGTTTTCTTTCGGGGAATTTGTTGATGGCAGGTTTGTAAACCTTATCTTGCCAGTTTTCGTAATTGTCTTGTTCCGTCATGTCTCTCCTCATGTTTTAGGAATGTGACCAACGGGCTAAGTATAATCTATTGCCATCAAAAATTGGCGATCACGGATTCTGCAAGCAAAAAACACGCAGCAAAACAGGTTAAATTACCTCTTCACAAATGGAAGAATTGTGGTAATATTCTTCGGATCGGGTGTTGTACCCTTCATCCGATAATAACTAAACTAAGCTGGAAAGGGCTTGAAAATGAAAGTATTACTTCTCAAAGACGTCTACAAATTAGGTCGTGCTGGCGATGTTAAAAAGGTCGCCAATGGTTACGGACGCAACTTCCTGATCCCCCAGGGTTTTGCCATCCCCGCCACCCCCAATTCCATCAAGATGGCCGAATCAATCGGCAAAAAAGCTTCCGAACGCCGCGCTGTGCTCAACAACGAGCTCAAGGGTGTGGCTGATATCCTGCAGGGTCTTGAACTTCGCTTCCCCGTCAAAGCCGGTGAAACAGGCAAACTCTATGGTTCAGTCTCTGCTCAGATGATCATCGACAAACTCAAAGAGATGAAAGACATCGAGATTGTCCGCCACCAGTTGCTCATGGAACCCATCCGCAACCTTGGCGAGTATGACATCCCCGTCAACCTCACACTTGACCTTGTTCCCGAGATCAAAGTCATTGTGCACCGTGAAGGCGAAACACGCAAAGTTGTCGTTCCCGAACCTGTCCGCGAAGTTGTTGTCGAGACAGTCGCAGTTGAAGAAGAAACTGCTGAAGCATAAACAGATTTTTTGATGAACAAGGGTACCGACCTGCTTCTATAGCAGGTCGGTTTTTTGTTACAATCACCGCATGCCAGATTTCAAAGGTTCAGAACTAAAAAAGATCCGCGAGGAACGTAACATCCCACTGGAACAAATCGCCAGTGAAACTCGCATCCGCTTGTCCATTCTACAAGATCTTGAGGACGATGCTTACTCTGAGCTAAGCTCTTCAGCCCAAGCCAAAGGTTTTCTCCGACTTTATGCCCATTACCTCGGTCTTGACAAAGCAGAGCCGGAGCTACCCGCTGCCACCTTACCCGCTTTTCTACCGGAATCTGGTCAACAGGTATCAACCCCTAATCCACAGCCAGCGACAATCAGTTCTCCTGCACTAGCACCAAAGGCTGAAATTCGAGAGAAAACTGTCATCCCGCCGCAACCGAAAGAAGAACCTGCTGAAACCGATTCTGGCGGTACTGAATCGACGAATATTCTCGAAAAAATCGGGCGTGAACTCTCAGCCCGTCGACGCTATCTCAACATTGGTTGGGATGTCATCCATGAGCAGATCCATATCCCCAAAGTCCAGATCCAAGCTCTCGAGCGTGGCGATCTTAAATCGATGACGAATCCAATGCAATACAAGGGTCTGTTACAAACTTACGCCCGCTTCTTGAACCTGGATGTTGAGTCGATCATGATCCGTTATGCTGACGCACTCCAGAAGCGCCGGGTGGAAACCAATGCCACAAAACGCCGTCAGCGAAAGCCGGGCAAGGTCCTTCCACCAATCCTCGTTAACTTGAAAAGGCTCTTCACGCTGGACCTTTTCTTTGGCACGCTGCTTATTCTCGGGATCCTGGGTTTCTTGATATGGGGCATTGCCCGCATGTCGGAAGCCACGCAAGCCCCCCAGGTTACTGGCACCCTGCCAGCCGTGGCTGAGATGCTTCTCTCTGAACCGACTGAGCCCACTCCGACCGCGCTTGAACCAACTTCCGAGCAGGGAGCGGTGACTCTGCCGACAGTAACGCCTTTCTTCACCGGGGTCGTCTCCGATGCGCCAATCGAGGTAGTCTTGTTGGCGCGCCAGAATGTCTGGTTGCGCATTACGAGCGACGGTAAGGTCATCTTTGAAGGCAGGCTGACGGATGGCGCAGTGCAGTCTTTCACCGCCCGGGAATCGCTGGAACTTGAAACTGGAAACATCATTGCGCTGGAGATCATGCACAATCAGACCAGGCTTGAGCCGCTCAGCGACCGCCTTGGTACCGCCGCGCGCATCATTTTTACCGTTGATGGCATCCAGGAACTTCCAATCACTTCTCCGGACCAGCAGCTTACCCCAACCCCATGATTGGAGAACATTTCATTGACTCCCATACAGAAAAACAGCATCTATTTGATTAATCTCGGCTGCGCCAAAAACCTGGTCGATTCCAACGTAATAAGCCAGATACTCACATCAGCTGGTTATCAACACGCCTACTCCATGAAGGAAGCCCAATTCATCATTATCAATACCTGCGGCTTTATTCATGATGCAAGGGTCGAATCCCAGGAAATTATCGCGGACGCGCTGAAAAATCGCCGAAAAGGTCAGTATGTCATTGCCAGCGGCTGTCTTTCCCAGCGTTTGAATGCGGAGTTGTACCAACAATTCCCCTCGTTGGATGGTCTGGTGGGAACCAGGAACCTCCAGGACGTTTTACACTTACTGGATGACCTTTCCAAGTCAGCAAAACCAAAACAAGACACTTTACCAGCCTATTCGAAGCTCATGGTCGAAGAAAATCTTTCCAACACGATCATCCAGGGCGGTAGCAGCTATCTCAAGATCGCGGATGGCTGCCATCGCACCTGCGCCTTTTGTGCTATACCGCTGATCAAAGGACCGCTGGTAAGCCGATCAAGAGACTCTGTGATCCGCGACGCCCTTTCGCTCCAAGCCTTGGGTGTGAAGGAGATCAACCTTATTGCCCAAGATGTGACTGCTTACGGCATTGATCGAGGAGAAAGCGACGCGTTGGCGAACCTGCTGACCGATCTGCTGCCAATGATCCCGAATGTCCCGTGGGTGCGCCTGCTCTACACCTACCCGGGCATGGTCACCGACCGGCTGATCGAGCTGATGGCCGGCAATAATCAACTCTTGCCTTATCTTGACATGCCCTTGCAACATGCTGATCCAAGTGTCCTCAAAGCCATGTCGCGCCCTTCGAATGTTGAGTGGGTATCCGAAACTATCACAAAGATGCGCCATCTCATCCCCAACCTGGTTGTTCGCACTACTATGATTGTCGGCTTTCCAACTGAAACTGAAAAAAGTTTCGAAGTTCTCTTCAACTTGGTCCGGGATATGAAGTTTGATCACCTGGGTGTCTTTACATACTCTCCCGAAATGGATACCTCTGCTTATACCCTTGCAGATACAATTCCGCCTGACGTAAAGGAAGCCCGGAAGGATAAGTTGATGAAACTCCAATCCGAAATATCCCTTGCCAGGCTCAAGAAACTAAAAGGCGAAACTCTGGATATGCTTGTAGAAGGAGTTAACGCTGAGGAGCATCTGTTGGTCGGGCGCACCTACCGGGATGCCCCTGAAATTGATGGTTTAGCGATTGCCACTGGTACTGCTAAGGAAGGCGACCTGGTATCCATTCGTATCACAAATACGACCGAATATGACCTTATCGGTCAGCAAGTTAAAGAATAACCTCCACTTCTGGAGGTTATCATTTTCCTATGGTGTTGCTGACGGGTCTACCGTTGGCTGTGGATTATCCGTGGGGGCAGGAGGCGTTGGCGTCACATCCTGGGGCGGTGCGGGCGTGGTGACTGGATTGGCGCAAGCTTCAGCATATGCAGTTGCAGTAACCTGGATATCCAAATTACCCCCAACTGCAAGCGATTGGCTGTAGTAGGAACTGGCGGTGCAGTAGTCGCCCTGTGCCGCGAATTGATCACCCAACTTGTAAAGTGCAATTCGATAACGTTCAGCCGTGGTCATGCCAGTCGAATCCGAGAAATATGGCATCTGGGCATAAAGTTGCCCAAAGATGTCAACCGCTCCTGGCCAATTCACGTCCCAGTAACTGGCGCCAGTCAGGTAGGTGGTTGCCCAGCTTTCGGCGCCAGCAGCCTGGGCGTCCAATGCGCCTAATTCTTCAGCGACCGAGAGATCGTACATGCCTTGTTCCAATTCGCCAGCCCAAATTCTTTGAATACCACGATTACGCAAAGCGATGAAATACAGCCCATCAACGTCAATGGTTCGATAGTCGAAATTACTCTCTTTGAGCGATTGCACCGTCTGCACAGCCAGATCCCATTCCTGGTTGTTGATGTGTTGCGTCAATTGGGCAAACTTTTCTTCTGCGCCGCGCAGGTCAGGTGTAACCGTCACTCCGGGTAAGGGAGTTGCGATCACTACCAGGGTTGGAGTAGCAACAGGTTCGCTTAGTTTGCCAATGACCTGTGCCATCAAGTCCGCAATCCCCGGGAATTCCGGATACTTATCAAGAATATAATCCAGGCGGGCTTTGGCATTTTCATATCGCCCGGCATCCATATCCTTGTAAGCCCATTCCAACTGC
>CAYUGV010000001.1:64210-78170 GCA_964444335.1 uncultured Anaerolineaceae bacterium
TTTGGCATTTTCATATCGCCCGGCATCCATATCCTTGTAAGCCCATTCCAACTGCAAAGAGATCTGTTCCATCAGGAGCGCTTTTTCGTTCGCTAACCTAAGCTGAACGCCATTTCGATAGCCAAAAAATACTCCAGCTGCGATGAAAAGCACAAAAACCAGCACTCCCACCCAAACCCATTTGCCGCCCCGTTTATGGGGTTGTTTTCCTCCAGGTATTGGCGATTGCTCATCTTCAATATCCGTGGTCAAACTATCAGCATTGTTATCTGTCAGTTCGGTCGCAGGAAATTCTTCAATCAATCGCTCTTCAGAGAGATCCTTTTTTTCAGATGCGTTATTGTCCATAATTCGAGATTATACCTTTTATTAAAGCTCTGCGATCTCCCGCAGATCCTTTCGTAAAACCAAAGCTGCCAAAAGAACTCCAATTCCAAAAGCTGCCACAGCCCCAAACAGGCTGCCTGCCAAAACTGGTGCCCAATTAATGATGGCATATGCTGCAGCTCCACCAATGAGTGCTGCCAACATACTTTTCAACAAGGAACCTCCCAGTCTGAATGGGCTGGGCATGGTTTTGCTCAACAATACCAGGAGCAGGATGGACTGGAGTGTATAGGCGATCGTGTTAGCGGAAGCGACGCCGACTGCCTCAAGCGCGGGCGAAAGCACAATTCCGACGAGGATAAACACAACCAGGGTGAACGCAGAACCCAGCAGCGGAATACGTGGTTTCTGGAGTGAGTAGAAAGAGCGCACAAATAGCTCAACCAGCGAGTGTCCAACAATCCCCACCAAAAAGACCTTGCTGACGTTCACCACGCGCATGGTTGCAGATTCCTCCAGCCCAAGGAAGCTGCGGATCAAGGGCAGCAAAACCATGCCCGCGATAATGGCAATCGGTACGGTCAGGGTCAACATCACCCTGGCTGCTCGTTCAATCTTCACCTTCATGTCATCAAACTGCTGGTTACTGAACATCTCAGAGAGGGTCGGCAGGATAGCAGTCGCGATCGATGTGCCGATCAAAGTCTGTGGAACCTGCATGATCCACCAGCCATAAGTCAATGCTGAAACTGAACCTTCTGGCAAGCGTGAACCAAGATTATCCTGTGCCAGGAAGATCAGCTGGATAAATAGCATGCTTACCAAGCGGGGACCCATCAGGCGCAAGACTTTGCGCGTGTTGGGGTCCTTGAAATCCACTCGCGGATGCCAGCGGAAGTGGTACTTGATCAGCCCCGGCACCTGGATCAATAAGTGAAGCAGGGCACCAAGGATCACACCGTAAACCAATCCATCCACCCCAAAACCCATCGCAGGCAGGCTGATTGGTCCAAGTTTCAGAGGTTCAGTTGGAGCCAGCACTAATGCCCCAAATATCTGACCAAGGTCGTAGAGGATCGGAGCCAAAGCCGGCAAGAGGAAGTGCTGATTCGCCTGCAAACCTGCCATCGCCAGGCCGCTCAACGAGAAGATCAGCGTCGAGATCAAGTTCAAGCGCAAGAGGCGGATCGTATCGACCGTCTGTGCAGCGGTGAAGCCCGGCGCGATACCAAGCTGATTAGTCACGAGTGGTCGTGCAAAGATCGCAATCACGATCGCCGCCACCGCAGTAAGGACAAACGCGATGTTCAGGATGTTCGAGAAGAGGTCCCAGGCTTTGCTGCGTCCCTCTTTGGTCAGCACTTCGGTTAATACCGGGATGAAGGCGATCGCCAACGCGCCACCCGAAATCAGCATGAAAAGCATGTCGGGCAGGTTATTCGCGGCATTGAAAACATCCAGCTCAGCCGAAAGTCCGAATTGCCGTGAAATGATCATTTGGCGGGCTACGCCCAGGATTTTATCGATCCCAAACAGGACCGCCAGTAATAAAGATACTTTGGATAATTTGCTTAGTTTTTTCATATCGCTCCAGGTTAATCGTCCCAATTATGCCACAACTCGGGCAAGACAAAAACCCAGCTAATTGTGATTCTAAACGCCCCAGAGTGGTCGATAATTCAAAGATTGCTCGAATAACACAATCCAAGGTATTTCTCATTGGGCATAACCAATGCTTTATAATTTCAGGATGGATAGTAAATCATGACAGACCCAATTCAATTCGGTAAATTGTTTATTGTCGCCACCCCGATCGGCAACCCGCAGGATATCACCTTGAGGGCGATTGAGATTCTCAAGTCGGTTGATGCTGTGATTTGCGAGGAACGCAAAGACGGTTCACGACTCCTGAAACAACTTGAAATTACAGGCAAACCGTTAATTGAGCTTAATGAACACAACGAAGCCGACATGATCCAGCAAGTCCTGATCGATCTAATGAACGGCAAGAACATGGCGCTGGTTTCGGACTGCGGGACGCCAGTTTTCTCGGACCCCGGAAAGCAGCTCCTGAAGCTCATGGCTGAAATGCGCATAAAAGTCGTGCCCGTCCCTGGTGCTTCCTCCCTGATGGCAGCCCTTTCGCTTTGCCCCTTCGACATGGAAAACTTTACCTTTCTTGGCTTTCTTCCACCCAAGACGGAGCAACGCGCGGCGGTCCTGCAGAAACACAAAATTTCGGATTATCCCATCATCCTGATGGACACCCCGTATCGATTGGGCAAGTTGCTGGATGAAGTGAGCACAACTTTTGGTCGACTGCAGCAAATTTTCCTTGCGCTCGATCTCACCCTGCCCTCTGAAGCAACTTACCTCGGAACAGTTCAGGATGTTACCACGCAAGTGCAGGGCAGAAAAGCGGAGTTTATCTTGATCATGGACAGACCCCAACGGAGGAAGTTTTGAGCTCCACACGGTTTCTTCAGGTGCGTGATCACTCCCTGGAATTGCCGGTTTTCATGCCGGACGCGACCTATGGCTATGTTCGCAGCCTGACCGCTTCTGACCTCAAAGAAGTCGGCTTGCCGATCCTGATGATGAATGCTTTCCACCTGATGCAAAAACCGGGCTCGTCGCTGATTTCAACCCTTGGCGGTTTGCATAAAATGGCAGCCTGGGATGGTCTGATCATGACCGACTCTGGCGGGTTTCAGGCTTATTCTCTCATCCGGCAAAACGCTAAATTTGGCAGCCTGACCGAGAAAGGGATCGTCTTCTACCCGGAAGGCTCTTCCAGGAAACTACTTCTAACCCCCGAAAAAAGCATCCAACTCCAGATGGGCTACGGCTCGGACATCCTGGTCTGCCTGGATGATTGCACGCACGTCAGTGCCAGCCGGGCAGAACAGGAAGCTTCCGTCACCCGCACGCTCGCCTGGGCTGCCAGGGCGAAAGCCAGTTATCAAACTCAGCTCAAATCCCGTAAGTGGACTGACCAGGAACGCCCGCTGCTTTTTGCGGTCATCCAAGGCGGTGGTGAGTTGGATCTGCGCCGGCGCTGCGCCGAAGGTTTGCTGGAGATCGGCTTTGACGGGTTCGGTTTTGGCGGCTGGCCATTGGACGAGGACTCCAACCTGATAACGGACATTCTTGAGTACACACGCTCTCTAATTCCACGCGAGTTTCCCATCCACGCGCTTGGAATTGGTCATCCAGCTGGGATCGTCACCAGCTACCAGTTGGGGTACGAGATGTTCGACTGTGCCCTGCCCACGCGAGACGCGCGTCATGGGCGCCTCTACACCTGGTCCGAAGCGAAGGCTCCTCTCACGCTGGACGGTCGCTGGTTGAAATTCCGCTACATCAACACGGAAGATAACTTCCGCGATTCCGGTCCAATCTCACCCGATTGCGACTGCGAATGCTGCCGGGATTACTCGATGGGCTACCTTTTCCATCTCTATCGAATGCGCGATTCATCCTACATGCGCCTTGCCACCAAGCACAACCTGCGCTTCATGACCCGCCTGATTGAAAGATTGCGACATCCGAATGCCTGAAAATGAAGCCGACCAGGAGTTGATCGATCAGGTCAGTCGGTCAGAAAAGTATGCCCAACTGGCAGGCACGCTTGTTTCGCGGATCACCTGGGAGGAGTCCAAAAAGCATAAAAGCAAACAGGACATCATCCAGTCCGCGCGTACCCGCTTGCACCAATTGACCGGCGCATACCTTACTCCTAAGATAGACTATGCGCAGTGGCTGGATAAATTCAAATCCTTAGCGTCAAATGATCAAGAAGCCTTGAAATCAACAAGTCTTCAAATGATGCGTCTGCACGCCTCCACCGCCGAGCGCCTCGCCGTTTTACCCACCTTCTTTCAGACCACGCTTGCTTCCATCAGTCCGGTTAAGTCGGTTCTGGATTTGGCTTGCGGACTAAATCCTCTCTCCATCCCCTGGATGCCCCTGGCGGACGGTTTCAGTTATTTCGCCAGTGATGTGGTTAGTCCGTTGGTTCATTTTTTATGGCATTACTTTGAGCTCTTCGGTATTCGTGGCAACGCGTCAATACTGGATCTCTCCTACTCTATTCCCAGCCAACCCGTTCAGCTTGCTCTCCTGATGAAGACGCTCCCTTTGATGGAACAGATCGAACATGGGCTGGCACAGAAGATCCTTGACAACCTGAATGCTGAGCATATCCTGGTCACGTACCCCCTCCGCAGCCTGGGAGGGCGTAAAAAAGGGATGGAAGAAACCTATCGCTCGCAATTCGATCAGCTTGTTGCTGGTCGTGGCTGGAAAATCCAGGAATTTTCTTTTACGAACGAAGTCGCTTTCCTGGTAACAAAATGAACTTTGAACAGGCTTTTCTCGATTCCTTGATACAGGCAGTTCAGGTCTCCCGTAAGTACCGCGATCTGAACATTCCCCTCACGACCTTACAGGATATTTTGAGCTACGAAAGTCAGCACAGTAATACCCGCAAGGAACTCGAAGCGAACTTTCGGAAATCCCTGCACAACATCATGGCACCTTATCTTGAGGATATCAATTATCCCACTGAAACTGCGGGCATCGCAGAGTTCCATGCCCAAAACTCGTCGTCGGAGAAGTTGAAAACCTGGTGCCTGGAGAGGATGCGCCGGCATGCCTCCAGCCGGGAACGCCTGCCTTATCTCGATACCTTCTACCATAAAATCTTTGCTATGATTGGCACACCAAAGTCCATTATCGATCTCGCCTGCGCCCTTGACCCCCTGGGTTTACCCTGGATGAACCTCCCACCCACAACCCAATTTCTCGCCTACGATATTCACCAACCCCGCCTGGATTTCCTGCAGGTTTTCTTTCAGCATTTCTATCCGCAAGCCCAGGCAATCCACCAGGACATCCTGACTGACACACCTGACCAACTAGCAGACTGTGCCTTTTTCTTCAAGGAAGCCCACCGCCTTGAAAAGCGTCGCCCAGGCAGTAATCGCGATCTTTTTGCTGGTCTAAACGTCAGTTGGTTGGTGGTCAGCCTGCCGAGCCGCGATCTGGCTGGGCACCATTCACTCGAAACGTACCATACGAACCTGATCCAAAAAGCCATCGAAGGTCAACCCTGGCGTCTCACCACCAACATCGTTGGCGATGAGCTTTTGTTCTTCATCCAAAAACATGACTGAATCCAACGCTTTCCTCCCACCTGAGATCCTGGCAGCCATAGAACGCTACCGGCCTTATCTTCCACCGGCTGATTATGCGCTCCTGCTTGCTTCGGCTGCTTCTTCCGCGCCCTCTGCTGTGCGTGTCAACCTGCTCAAATCCTCAGATCCGGATCGAGATATCGAAATATGGGCAAAGCGCTACGGGTGGCAAACCTCACCAATTCCATTCTCAACTTCCTCCCGGCAGATCCTCTCAAGCCAAACCGCTCCTGGTCAGACGCTCGAACACCGCCTGGGGTATTACTACGTTCAGGATGCGGCTTCCATCCTGCCGGTGTCGCTATTTTCAACCAACGCAACTCCAAAACTGGTGCTGGACATGGCTGCCTCACCCGGCGGCAAGACGACCCAACTGGTTGACCACAACCTCGACCAGGATTTTGTGATCGCCAATGACTCGTCCGCTTCACGGCTTTCCGCCTTGCGCACCGTAATCCAAATATGGGGCTCTGCCAACCATGCCATCACCAACTTCGCCGGCGAACGACTTGGCGATTGGTTCCCTCAAACCTTCGACCGCATCCTGCTGGATGCGCCCTGCAGCATGGAAAGTTTGCGCGTTTCGGCTTCACATCCGCCCCGACCCATCACTGCCGACGAACGCGGTCGCCTGGCTTCCAGGCAGTTCGCGCTGCTGGTTTCTGCAGCAAAGGCCTTGAAACCGGGCGGGGAATTGGTCTATTCCACCTGCACACTCGCGCCTGAAGAAGACGAAGCCGTGGTGAACGCCCTACTGGAACTGGCTCCAAACGCCTTCCAAATCGATAAGTTTTCCAACAACACCACGCAAGCACCCGGACTAAAAGCTTTCCAGGACCAGACCTTCCACCCATCCCTGGAAAACAGTTGGCGGGTTTGGCCCCACATTTTTGAGACAAACGGCTTCTTTGCGGTACGGTTGACCAAATTAGCTGACTTTTCACCTAGCGGCGTCCAAGCGCCTGCCCGTCCTTTCTCCGCGACGGGCTTTGTTCCACTCCCCCAAAAACAGTTAGCCAATTTTAACGCCCAAATTGAGGATCTTTACGGCATCAGTTTGACCCCCCAACTTAATCGCATTGGACTGGTTCTCCACCAACGAGGAGACACCCTGCACCTAATTCCCAAAGCCTACATCGATCACTTCCAGACCCTGCCTTACCACAGCCTTGGCATGCCTTTTGGCAAGGTTTTCCACGGAAAGCTCTCGCTTTCGGTCGACCTGGTCAACCGGTTTGGGGACCTTTTCAAGGCGAATATCTGGACAATTCCATCGGAAATGGTTGCGCAGTGGCTCTCAGGGCAGGATCTGCGTAACCTCGACTTTCAAGAGTTAAGGATGGGTACGGTTGTGGTTGTTCGGGACGAATTGGGACGAAACCTGGGAGCCGGAAAACTCTCAGCTAACCGGCTGAGAAACCTACTGCCAAACCGCAATTTGCTTTTCTAAATTCGATTATCTGCAAAGATGCCGGATGATCGCGCAGCCAGCGATGCAGGCTGTTTCCATGCGCAGGATATTTGTCCCTAACGAGATCTGCTGGAAACCGTATTTTTCAGCCAACGCGACTTCATCTGAACTGAATCCGCCTTCAGGACCGATCAGCAGCGCGATTTCTGCTTTTTCATTCTCACCCACACTAAGCATCTCCGGGCAAACCTGGCTGACAATCGCCGTGCTCTCCCAGGCGATCAGCTTCACACCGCAATCTTTCGCGGATGCCAGCATGGCTTCAAACTCGAGCACTGGCTGCAAAACCGGCAGCTTCGATCGCATGGATTGCTCCCCGGCTTCGCGCATGATGGCTGCCAGGCGTTCCTGGCGGGCGCTGTTCTGACGCCCATCTTGCACCAGGCTGCGGGAGGAGATGTAAGGTTGGAAGTTAGTCACCCCGATTTCGGTGGCCTTTTGCAGGATGACTTCCATCTTTTCACGGCGGGTCAGGCTGTAGCACAACCGCAAACCGACGACCGGTTCGGGTCTTCCAGGCTGTTTTCCCGTGATCTCGCCGATCACGTTTTGCCCCTTGTTTCCAGTGAGCTGCACCAGGTATTCCCAGCCTGAATTGTCCAACACGATCACCGCATCGGTCTTTAGCTTTAGTCGCAGAACGTTCTTAATCTGGCGCGAAATGTCTTCCGGGAATGTCACTACCCCGTCCTGGATTGAGTCTGGGTTGAGGAAAAAGTGCTGCATGACCCTATTTTAACGTATTTTTCATTTCTGGTTTGTTGTCAGCCTTGTAAAGCTGCTCCGGTAGCAGTGGCGTACTCAGCTCCCCGTGGAATTACGAAGTCGACCTTATAAAGGTCAGAAAATGCATCCAGAATTTTCCTGCCCAAAGTCAAACGAGCAAGGTTGCCTGTGACCACGATTGTTTCCAACTGGCAAAGTCTTGCCGCGAGCACTGCGGCGGTCCCGACCGATTGAAAGACCAGGTTCACAATTCCAGCAGCAATATCTTCCGGCTCGCTTAAACCCACCAACTTCCCAAAATTGGACGCGGTTGTGGTTGGCGTCAAGCCTGGGATCTCCTTTTGAGTGAGATCTCCGACGGTCAGATCGACTTTCTCCAGCTGGCCTGCTTGCGAAAGCTGGTCAATCACCTCAAAATCTTGCACATTGATCAATCTATCAGCCAAACCCAAAAGAGTGCCCCCGCCAACGCCCGATCCGATAATATGCCGGACGTTCGACCCTCTGGCTTCCACCAGGGAAGTCCCGGTCCCCATGCTCACCACCACCGCTTCTGGAACGCCCGCCAAGTTTATTCCGCCTAAACCGACAGACGCGAATTCGCCTACCAAAATGGTCTTTATGTCAAACAAGTCGCCGCCCAGGTAGGAAGAACCCACACCTGTCGCCATAATCTTATCAATCTTAGTTAATCTTAGGCCTGAGATTTCCAGGAATCTTCCAAACCCGGCATAGGCTGAAGCGATAGGATCACTCGCCTTAACGGTGACACCTTCCAACATCTTGCCATCTTCAAATCCGACCACCTTGGTGGTGCTCCCCCCCACATCCAAACCCAGGATCAAGGCCATAAATCCTCCATTTCGTGCGATACTACAACTAACACGGCGAGTTTATTCGTTTTGTAGTATAACCCGTTGCGTCAACCATTACGGAGATAAATCTTGGAACAAAAAGAACAACGCCATAATTTCAAATATCTGGATATTGTCACCGTCAGTTTTGCGGTGATTCTGATCCTCTCCAACTTTGCTTCCTCAGCAAAGATCATCGACTGGGGTTTTTCACTTGGTAAGGTCCGCATGGCGTTTGACGCGGGCACGGTGTTTTTTCCGTTTGCCTACATTTTTGGGGATGTCCTGGTTGAAGTCTATGGCTATTCACGCTCCAGGCGTGTGATCTGGCTGGGTTTCGGCGCCCTGGTTTTCAGTTTCCTGATGTTCCTGCTCATCCGCATACTCCCTGGCGAAGCCACCTGGCAGCAAACCGTTGGTCAATCCGCATTTGATTCTATCCTGGGTGGAGTCAGTTTTGGCGGGATTGTCCTCTCCAGTATTTTAGGCTATCTATTTGGTAGTTTTTCGAATGCGGTCGTGATGGCTCTGATGAAATCTTTGACCAAAGGGAAGTATCTTTGGGCTCGCACAATCTCCAGCACCATCATCGGGGAGTTTGTCGACAGCCTGATCTTCGTCGCTGTCGCCACACTGACCAAAGTCTTTCCACCAGAGCTGTTCTGGTCATTGACCCTGACCAATTACATCTTTAAAGTGTTGATTGAGGTCCTGTTCACCCCAGCAACTTATCAAATTGTCAACAAACTCAAAAAAGCAGAGGATGTTGAAATTTATTCCGATTTGTCCGACCTCAGTCCGCTAAGTTTTTAATTTTCTGTTCCTCAAATCCGGCAATACAGACCACAAATTCACCCTTGATGGGTGCGTTTTCAATGGTCTGGATGATCTCGGTAAGATTTCCTCGCATGATACGCTCGAACTTCTTGGTCAGATCATTCGCCACCACCACCCGCCTGTCCCCCAAAACCTCCAGGGCGTTCTTTAGAAACGGCACCAGGCGGTATGGACTTTCGTAGAAAACCAGCGTATGCGGATTCTTTTCCTCCATCGCGATAAAGCGCTTGCGAGGACCTTCCTTGTTCGGAGGAAAGCCCTTGAAAGTGAAGCTATGCAGTGGCAGGTCTGCCAGGGTAAGCGCTGTGATGACCGCGGAAGGTCCGGGAATTACTTCCACAGCCAATTCCGCTTCCAGAGCCGCATGGACCAGGAGATATCCTGGATCTGAAATCCCGGGTGTGCCTGCGCTGGTGATCAGTGCGATATTTTCTCCTCTTTCGAGTCGCTCGATCAGTTTTGGGACAACCTTTCGCTCATTAAAGTTGTTAAGCGCAGTCTGGGGTTTGCTGATGCCATAATGATTCAGCAGGATGCTCGACTTGCGGCTGTCTTCCGAAGCGATCAAATCCACATTTTTCAGGATCTCCACCGCGCGGTAGGTGATATCTCCCAGGTTTCCAATCGGCGTAGCAACAAGATAAAGCATACAGACTCACTTCCAGCCAAAATTTTCATGGCAATTTGATGTGAGTATTATAAGGGAGGTTGCCTGCACTGATCAGCGTGATAGAATCTTAGAAAACCGATTAACCCATAAAGGCGAACAAGCTATGGAAAGAACTGTTCCTATCCGATCTTCTGATGAAATTGACCTCTACCTTCGCACGATCTATTCGTTGCTGCGATCCTCAAATGAGGTTCACATCCGCACCCTCGAAGAAGTGCATGCCGGGATGAACTCCTCGCTCCACACCAAATCCCGTGAGGATTCACCGGATATTTCTGCTCTGCTCTACGCCTTGTTGCGCCTGCCAGAGATCATCTTCCACGTGAAGAAGGTGATCCTTGGTCAATCCGCGGCCAATCTTGCCAGTTATGGCTATGGTGACGTTGAAACCTGGCAGGATGTCAGCGCCAAAGCCCGCCGCCGGCGCTGTTTTTACGACGGAAAACAAACCCTGGCTTGCTACATTGCTTCCCGGTCAGACATTGATGACGTCATTCCCGCCCTGACCGCGCTGCAAATCGAGTGGAACAAACTCCATTTCCTGCTCAACACGCTGCCTGAAGGACTGCTGGACGAAGCTACTCCCGCCAAGCCATCGAGCTTCCAGCAACTTGCCAAACATCTCCAAATCAAAGAAGAAGAACTCGCGCGTCTTTACACCGTGCTGGGAGACAATTTCCATGCCTACCTGTCCAAAATTGCGTCCGAGACTAGCGACCTGACGGTTCAACTCGTTAGCGGTTCTCTAAATGATTACCGCAAAGCCACAGAAAGTTGGTGGGCAAACATCGAAGCCCAGGTGCCGGCAGTGACAAGGCGTCCAATCTATTTCGTGTCGTCCAACACCCACAGCCTTCTCAATTTACTTTCAGGGTTCTCGCTGACCAAACGAGCCGAACTGCTGAACTTCATCCAGGAAGATGAGCCTGCTCTGCGCGCTGAATGGGAAGAAATGCAACAGGATGTCAACAATGCCAGCAAGGAAAACTTTCTCTACTATGCCATGCGCAGTTACCTGTCTGCCCATCCAGAGAGCTCGCTGGCCGCTGAGCAGATCGCTTTCGAGGAGGAGCGTGGCATCAAACGCCTGAGCAGCGTCCACAGTTTTGATGTCGAAGCCAGCGTCATGGAGCTCCACAAGCTCAACCCCAACACTATCGACCCTCGTTTGGTTCCTGATGGTGAGAGCTCTCATCTTGCTTTCTTGCAGGAGAGCGACGCGATCATCCTGAATATCGACTATCCTCTTGGTTTTGCCGCCTACAACTTGCTCACAAAGATTGCTGAAAACAGCTGCAAAATCCTTGGGATCTACATCATGGGTAAGGCAGCCAGCCTGAACGGTGTGCGTGGCGATGTGGTGCTGCCAAATGTGGTGTACGACGAGCATTCCCGTAACACCTACCTCTTCAACAACAGCTTTATTGCGGGGGATATCGCCCCAAATCTGAATTTCGGTACCGTTCTGGATAACCAAAAAGCAGTTTCGGTTATGGGAACATTCCTGCAAAACCGAAACGTGCTCGATGTTGTCTATCGTGAAGGCTATACCGATGTGGAGATGGAGGCCGGTCCGTATCTTTCTGCCATTTACGAGCTCTTCCGCCCGCAACGCCACCCTGTCGATGAGATTGTTAGCCTATATGGTTTACCCTTCGACCTGGGCATCCTGCACTACGTGTCCGACACTCCCTACTCCAAGGGCAAGAACCTCGGCGCTGGCGGGCTTTCTTATTTTGGCATGGATTCGACATATGCGGTTTCTGTTGCCATCCTCAAACGCATCATCATGCTTGAGAAACTTCGTCTACAGTAAACGCAATATAAAACCTCCCCGAAAATGATCGGGGAGGTTTTTGTTTTACTTCAGTTGGTCTCGCAGTTTTATCGCGCTGGCAAGATAGCCTTCGAGTTTTTCTCGCTCAAACTGGACAACTTTCTCAGGCGCTTTTTGGGCGAACGGTGATGCGAGCAATTTCTCCAGGCGGTCGATCTGGCTCTCTGCTTCCGCCAATTCTCTTTCAAGCCGCTCTCGGTCAAGTTCGCTTTCGCCTCCGGTGTTGAGGTTCAGGTAGATCTCAATGTCCTCGATCACCACCACTGTCAAACCATCCGTGTCAGGTTTGCTCGCGAGGATTTTTAATCCTTCTTCGTTCAGACCAGCCAGGTCGATTAGCAAATGCCTGTTCTCTTTCAGAAATTCGGTTTTGCTACCGCTTACCAGGATTGTGTCGATTGCCTTGCTCGGTTCGATCTTGAACTCAGAACGCAGGTTGCGGATAGTCCGTACGATTTCCTGTACCAACTCAAAGTTTTTGATCGCGGTGTCTTCCCAATCTTCATGCGGCATACGTTCCGGCCATCGGGCTATGATCAGGTGTTCTTCCCAATCCCGTTCAGGGTTGTAAATGTACTGGTTGCTCTGGCAGGCATCCTTTAGATAACCATAAAGCGCCTCGGTCACAAAGGGCGTAAAAGGATGCAGCAAACGCAGCATCAATCCAAGCACATCCGCCAGGACGATCGCTGTGTACCCAGCCCGGTCGCCACCTTCAGCCAACTGCCGTTTGGACGCTTCCAGGTACCAGTCGGCAAAGTCATTCCACAAAAATTCGTACACCTGCCGGCCGGCTTCCCCGAATTGATACGTCTCAAAAAGGGCATTGACACTGTTCACAGTTTGCCTGGTGCGCGCCCAGATCCACGAATCAGCGAGGGTCCAATTCGGCTCAGCTTTGATGGGTTCTTCCACCTTGTTGACCGCGTTGATCACAAAGCGCCCGATGTTCCAGACTTTGTTGGCAAAGTTTCGGTTTCCCTCCACCTTTTTCGTGCCTACATTCTGGTCATTTCCCGCGCTGGATCCAACCACCAACGAGAATCGCAGCGCGTCGGCGCCGTATTCGTTCATCAGCACCAGGGGATCAATCACATTGTTCTTGGTCTTGCTCATCTTCTGACCTTTATCATCGCGCACCATGCCATGCAAATAAACGGTATGGAAGGGCGCTTCTTCGGTGAAGAAAAGCCCGTCCATCACCATGCGTGCCACCCAGAAGAAGATGATGTCGTACCCGGTCTCCATTACGCTGGTCGGGTAGAAGTAATTGAAATCTGGTGTCGCGTCCGGCCAACCAAAGACTGAGAAAGGCCACAGCCCTGAGGAAAACCAGGTATCCAATACATCCGGATCCTGCACAAGCTTGTGGGATCCGCATTTTGGACACGCACTGGGATCTTTGCGCGCGACGATCACTTCGTGGCAGTCCTGGCAATACCAGACCGGAATGCGATGCCCCCACCACAACTGGCGGCTGATGCACCAGTCCTGGATGTTGTCCATCCAGTTCAGGAATACCTTGGTGAATCGATCAGGCACGAAGGTAATCTCGCCCCTTCGCACAGATCCGGCTGCCATCGATGCCAGGCTGTCCATCTTCACAAACCATTGGGTCGAGACCAGGGGTTCAACAATCTCGCCACCTCTTTGCGACCGAGGTACATTCATCAGGTAAGGCTCTTCCTTCAGTACCAACCCTGCTTCGGTCATATCTTCCCAGATCGCTTTACGGGCTTTGAAGCGTTCCATGCCTGCATATTTGCCGGCGTTCTCGTTCAGTGTGGCGTTTTTGTTCATGATGTTGATCAAGGCCAGGTTATGTCGCTGACCAATTTCGTAGTCGTGCGGGTCATGCCCGGGCGTGATCTTGAGCGCGCCAGTGCCAAAGTCCTTGGTCACATACTCGTCAGCAACCACCGGGATTTCCCTGCCCAGGATTGGAACAATCACCTTTTTCCCGACGAAGCGAGCATAACGTTCATCGTCCGGATGCACCGCCACTGCAGTATCGCCCGGAATGGTCTCCGGGCGAGTGGT
>CAYUGV010000001.1:78270-82140 GCA_964444335.1 uncultured Anaerolineaceae bacterium
CGATCCCAATCGCACGATGCGCCCAACCTTCTGAGCTGGTTGATGATCTCACCGCCATACTTCTCTTTCCACTGCCAGACGCGTGCTTCGAAGGCTTCGCGCCCGATTGCTTCACGCGAGGAGCCTTCTTTGCGCAACAAATTCTCCACCTGCAGTTGCGTGGCAATGCCAGCGTGATCAGTCCCCGGCACCCACAGAGTCGGCTCGCCCTTCATGCGGTGGTAACGGATCATGATGTCTTCCGTTGCCACGAACAAGGGGTGCCCCAGGTGTAATGCACCCGTCACGTTCGGAGGAGGGATAACGATCACAAAAGGCTCAACGCTCGGATCATGCCCAGGCAGGTTTGGGTCGTTTGTGGGCTTGAAATAGCCCTTCTCTTCCCAGACCTGGTAGATTTTTTCTTCGTACTCTTTAAAGTCATACGTTTTCGGCAGTTCAGTCATGCTACACCTCTCAATCCTTAAATAAAAACTTTCGCCCGATGAGGACGAAAGTGTTCTTCCGTGGTACCACCTCAATTCGATCCGTTCGGATCGCGCTTGGGTTGAGCGCTAACGGGCTCTCCCGGGCTGGTCTATTCCCTTTTCAGGTTTCTTCAGCCAATCATTCGCGGCGACTTCGCCCCTTTGCTTTCTGCAGGCATTCTCAACACGTCTGCCTTTTTCTGTCAGCGCAGGTCGGGGTTACTACTCCGTGCATCTATTCTAACATATTTTGTCGTCGATGGATTATTTATCCATCGTTTTAACCTGATCTTCCCAGCGGTGCCAGCCTTCAAAGCGTTCATTGATGATCTGTTTTCCTTCACCAGGATGCTGCAGGCCCATTAGTTCGAGATCCGCGTCCACCATAATTCGCACAAGCTCGTGGAATTTAACTTTCGGCGACCATCCGATCTTCTCTTTGGCTTTGGTTGGATTGGCAAGCAGGTAATCCACTTCGGTCGGACGGAAGTAGCGCGGGTCAATTTCCACGTACTTGGTCCAATCCATGTCCGCATAGCCAAATGCCTCATCTAGGAAATCCCGGACGGAATGCGATTCACCCGTTCCGATCACGTAATCATCCGGCTGGTCTTGCTGCAACAGCATGTGCATTGCCTCAACAAACTCGGGTGCGTAGCCCCAGTCGCGTTTGGCGTCCAGGTTTCCCAGGAAGAGCTTGTTTTGTTTGCCAGCCATTATCGCTGCCAATGCCCGGGTGATCTTGCGGGTGACGAACGTCTCGCCGCGCCTTGGTGATTCATGGTTGAACAGAATGCCATTGACAGTGTACATGCCGTAACCTGCGCGATAATTCTCAACCATCCAGTAAGCATAAAGCTTCGCTGCGGCATAAGGACTTTGGGGGTGAAATGGCGTTTCCTCAGACTGGGGAGGTGTGGCGGAGCCAAAAAGCTCGCTGGTGGAGGCCTGGTAGAAGCGTGTGCCTTTACCGAGCCGGCGCACCGCCTCGAGCATGCGGGTGGTGCCAAGCCCGGTTACATCCCCGGTATATTCAGGCATATCAAAAGAAACCCGCACGTGACTTTGAGCTGCCAGGTGATAGATTTCTTCAGGCTTGGTATCGTAAATCACATCTCCCAAAACACCGGTGGCACCCATATCACCATAGTGTAAAAAGAGTCGGGAAGAACCGTCAACCACATGAGGATCCTGGTAAAGGTGGTCGATCCGTTTAGTATTGAAAGTACTTGCCCGGCGGATGATTCCATGCACCTCGTAGCCCTTACTAAGCAGGTATTCTGCCAGGTAAGACCCATCCTGTCCGGTAATGCCGGTAATAATTGCTTTCTTCATGTGCTACCTCGATCTTGTATTGAACCGTTAGTATACCGCAGCTGCGTCAATACAATCGGAACTCACTTTTCTCTTCCTCAAACACCTGTGGATCGAGCACGTGTGTTGTGGGCACAAAGTTCATGAAACCGCGTGTGATCACCAGGCTGTCCGTTTTTGCGCCGCCCGGGAAGAAACTGACCCCTTCGAGCACTGCCTTGGATGTCGTCATGATCGGCGTCACCGCGGTGGCACAGAAGATCAAATTATCCGCTGGAGCAAGATCATCCTGGGTGTAAACCTCTCCCAGCCTAACCCCCATCTTTTTCAATCGCGCTTCGTCCGCTGCATCCTTGGGTTTCCAGATTGCCTGCATCTTGCCGCCCAATAGCTTGATGGCAGCCGCGGATATCACGCCTTCCGGTGCTGCGCCGATGCCCATCACCGCATGCACACCCACTCCCTTGAAACAGCTGAACACGCTTGGCATTAGATCCCCATCCAAAATCAACCGAACCCTCGCTCCGGTTGAACGTAATCTCCGGATCAACTCCTCATTTCGGGGTCTGTCGAGGACCGTGATGGTGAGTTCACGATTATCCCTGCGTTTTAGCGCCTTCGCAAGCCGTCGGACGTTCTCTTCTGGTGGAAGAGTAATATCCACGTAATCAGCTGCGTCTTTCCCGACACAAAGTTTGTCCATGTAGGTGTCCGAAGCCTGGATCAATCCTCCAGAAGGCGCGGCAGCCAGCACGCATACTGCTCCTGAATTGAGGTTGGCGGTGGCATTGGTGTTTTCGAGTGGGTCGACAGCAATGTCGATGTTCACATCCCCATCGCCGATTTTCTCTCCGATGAATAACATCGGGGCATCGTCGCGTTCGCCTTCACCGATTTTGATGTTACTCGAAACTCCCGGGATGCGATCAAGAGCCGATCGCATGGCATCCACGGCAGCTTTATCCGCCAGGTGCTTGTCCCCTTGCCCTGCAGCCCGGGCGGCAGCAATCGCTGCATTCTCAGTTACTTCCAACAATTGCCAGGATAAACTTTTGTATATGTGATGCGACTCAGTCGTGGTTTTTTCGATGGTCATTTCTCTCCTTTGGTGAACCAGGGACCCACAATATCACCTTATTATACCCACCATGATCTGGATCTTCCTTCACCGTTACTAAACAGTTCGACAGCAGGATTGAATTCATCTTAGCTGGGTTATAATTTTGTTCTCAGTAGATTATTCTTACGCTTAGGAGAGAATCATGAAGAAACGCAGTATCATTTTGTCAGTCAGCCTTGCCCTGATGATTGTCCTTTCATCTTGCGCCAAGGTTGCATCACCAGCCGGGCAAACCCCCGCCACAACTACTGGCGAACAAACTCTGTTGGTTTGGGACCAGTTTTACCGGGATGAAGAGAGCAAGGTCATCGAGACCCTCAACGCCGAGTTTGAAGCTGCCCATCCTGGTGTCAAGATCCAACGGGAAGTCAAAGTGCTCGAGGATCTCAAGGCTACGGTCAAGCTTGCCCTTACCAAAGCCGATGGTCCGGATGTGGCCCAGGTCAACCAGGGTCGCAATGATATGGGCGCTCTTGTGGAAGCGGGTCTTTTGCTGCCACTCAATACTTACCTGGAAAAATACAGCTGGGGCAACGTCTTCTCTACCAGCGTCGCCAGCCGCAACAGCTTCACCGAAGATGGTAAAACCTTTGGCACTGGCAATCTTTACGGTGTCAGCCCCACCGCTGAAGTAGTGGGCGTTTTCTACAATAAAGATATCTTCAAGAAAAACGGTTGGGATGTCCCTACCACGTTTGAAGACTTTGAGGCTCTGCTCGCTGATATCAAAGCGGCTGGAATCACTCCGATCTCCTTCGGATCGCTGGATGGTTGGAATGCTATTCATGAGTTTAGCGCGATTCAGCACCTGTTGGTCTCGCTGGATTACATCAACAACCTCACCTACGGCGTCAACAACGTCAGCTTTGATACCCTTGAGAATCGCCAGGCAGCTCAGATCCTGCAGGATTGGGCAAACGCCGGGTATTTCAGCGAAGGTTTCCCTGGCATCGGCTACGATGACAGCAA
>CAYUGV010000002.1:0-3714 GCA_964444335.1 uncultured Anaerolineaceae bacterium
ACATTTTCGAGCACCGAGAAAGAAAATGCATAGGGAGACTGGGGCAAGTACCCCACAGTTTTGCCTTCAAGGCCTTTAATTGTTCCGCAGTTAGGTTTGGAAGTACCAGCAAGCATGCGGATGAGGGTGGTTTTGCCGCTGCCGTTCTCACCGATCAGGCCATAACGCCTGCCAGGCACAAACTGCAACTCTGGAATTTCCAGCACGACCCTGCCGCCAAACTGCTGAACCACATCACGCAATACGATCACGTAGAGTCTGCTCCTGAATTCGATGCACGAGACTATTGATGATGAAAGAGATGATCAAGAGCACCACGCCCAAGGCAACTGCCAGTTCAAAGCGCCCCATGTTCGTCTGCATCATGATCGCTGTGGTCATGACCCGGGTTTTATACTGGATGTTACCCCCCACCATCTGGACCGCCCCCACTTCCGCGATTGAGCGACCAAACCCTGCAAGAACTGCGGTCACAAACGGGATACGGCACTCTTTAATTGTCAACCAAAGACGCTTCCAGCCGGAAATCCCTATCCCCGCGCAGGTTTCGTTGATGGAAGGCGCGCGAAGGCTGACGATATTTGCGGTCATGCCTGCGAGGATCGGCGAGATCAAGACGACCTGCGCGATCACCATTGCCGGGACGGAGTAGAGCAAGCTCAGCTTTCCCAGGGGTCCACTGCGCGACAGGATCAAAAAGACGATCAAACCTGCCACCACCGGCGGTAGCCCCATCAGCGTGTTGGTAATTCTGGAAAGGATTGCTTTCCCCTTGAACTGATTCGCGCCCATTGCCACCCCCCATGGGATGCCGATCAAAGCGGAGATCAGCGTGCTCAGCACAGACATACGCAGAGTTACGCCAATGATCTGGCGTAACTCTGGATCTGCACCAAACAGTAAATCAAAAACCTGTTTAATCAACTGTGTTTATTTTAAGCCCTAATTAATGTTGAAGAACAGGGGTTCTCCGTACTCAGCCACACCAAATTCAGCGATCATCTTGCGGGCTGTCTCAGTCTTCAACCAGTCAATGAAAGCTTGCGCGCCAGCAGCATTGGTGTCCGCGAAACGCTTGGGCGAAATCGCAATGACCGAATAGGTGTTTTTCATGTCATCAGTCTCTTCAAGCAAGATTTTGAGAGTATTCTCGTGAGCAAGGAAGGTGGCTTTGTCCGAGATGGTATAAGCCTGTTTTTCATTCGCCACGGTCAGGGTCGCGCCCATGCCAGAACCTGTGCTCTCATACCAGGCTTGCCCTGTCGGATCGATGTTGATCGAAGACCAGATGGCTTTTTCCTTGGTGTTTGTACCACTTTCATCACCGCGTGAGATGAACATCGAGCCAGAGTCGGCGATAGCCTGGAAGGCTTCCGCTGCGGTTGCCTTGCCAGCTACGCCAGCGGGGTCATCGGCTGGACCAACGATCACGAAGAAGTTGTACATGAAGGGGATCCGGGTTTCCTCAAAACCTTCACCGATAAAAGCTTCTTCCTGTGACTTGGAGTGAACCAGGAGGATGTCAGCATCGCCAGTCCGTCCCTTTTCGATCGCGGCGCCAGTGCCTGCAGAGGTGATCTCAAGCGTGTAGCCCGTGTCTTTCTCAAAAACCGGCTGTAAATATGCCATCAGACCGGAGTCATTCACGGATGTGGTGGTGGACATTTGGATCACCTTGTTCACAGGTTCCTGCTTGCAAGCTGCAGCTGAGAACAACAGACCCATACAAACAAGTAATAAAGCAAAACGTTTCATTTCTTCTCCCATAAGCGATTTTTTGGAGTTACCTCCTGTTTTGCGTCATACTCAATAAATGAGGTAGCGCGAAGCCATTTTACCTTATTTATTGAGTATTGGGGAAGATTCGTCTTTCCGCCCGCATTCATACGCTTCACCTCGCAGCGTCTCGACTGCGTGATCTATCACTGGCAGGAATACCTCAAGGCACTCCTTCGCAGCCTTCGGGCTGCCAGGTAAATTGATGATCAGAGTTCTTCCGCGCGTGCCGGCAATAGCTCGCGAGAGCATGGCCCGGTTGGTAACCTCCAGGCTTCGCAACCGCATGGCGTCTGTGATCCCGGGCACCAGTCGATCACAAACAGCAAGAGTTGCTTCAGGGGTCACATCCCTTGGAGCCAAACCCGTTCCACCTGTTGTGAATATCAGGTCAATTTCTCCTGTATCCGCCAGATCTGCCAGGGTTTTCGAAATCAATTCCTTTTCATCAGGGATGATGACAGTGTGATTGACCACGGCATACCCCTTGAGCATTTCGACCAACACAGGACCGCTGCGGTCTTCGCGGATCCCCTGGGAGCCTTTGTCGCTGACGGTCACAACCGCCGCGCGTATGTTTGACTGAACTGTAATCGGGGTTCCAGCTTTCACTACTCCTCCTTTGATGACACGTGTAAATATGCCCTCAAGCGGCATCACGCACATGCCCACCTGTTGGTAAACCTGGCAGTGATGGTGGCATTCTTTGCCAATTTGGGTCACTTCAAGAATGGCGTCCCCAACCTCCAACCTCGTTCCAATAGGTAGATGGCACAGATCCATGCCCTCGGTGGTAATGTTCTCAGCGAAGATTCCCGGCACCAAACCATGCGCGCCCAATGCGAGCATTCGATCCACACTGGACTGGTCCAACAAACTGACCTGCCGATGCCAATCACCAGCGTGAGCATCACCCTCAATCCCATAATTTTCGACTAATTCCACCTGATCCATTTGCTGCTTTGTGGTTCCGCGCTTCAGGCTGATATTCACTGCCTTTACATTTGCCACTACCTATCCTCCGATTTTTCTCATGCCGCGAGCGTTCAAATGCGACGATCGAAAATTGTGTCCTGTTGGTTTATTCAACACCGCTGTCCTGATTGTCTCTTTTAATGCTTCATCTCCGTTTGCCAGTGCTTGTACCAACGAGATTTCACTTTCCTGCCCCAGGCAGGTTCTGAGTGTGCCGTCACTGATAACACGGATTCGGTTACAGTCCGCGCAAAACTGATGTGAGATCGGGCTGATGAAACCAACCCTCCCCTTGTACCCTGGGATTTGGAAATCCCGTGAAGGCTGACCCGGGTTGCGAGGGGGGACTGGCTGCAGCGAAGGATGCTCCTCGAGTATTTTCGAATTATCTACGCGCAGAAACTCGCTTCGAGACCCTTCGCCGATCGGCATGTACTCAATAAAGCGCACATCCAGGGCGTGATCTTTTGTCAGGTCAATGAAATCGTCCACTTCGAGGTCGTTCCATCCCCGCACCAGGACCACGTTGATCTTGATCGGGTTAAGGCCTTCCTCGATGGAGGCTTTGATCCCAGCTTTTACCTTCTCCAGATCGCCGCCAGTCATTTGTTGGAACACATCTGGTTTCAGAGAGTCAAGAGAGATATTGACCCGATCCAAGCCCGCTTGCTTCAACCCAGCGGCAACCTCTGCCAACATCTGCGCATTGGTCGTCAGAGAGAGTTCCCTGATCTTTGGATTGGCTCGAATTCCCTTAACAATTTGCACAATGTCCCGTCGCAAAAGGGGTTCCCCACCCGTAAGGCGGACGCGGGTGATGCCAAGGCCCGCGCAAGCATCGGCGATCCGAACCAGATCTCTGGCATTCAGCTCGACCTGCTTGGGGCAGCAGCCTTCATCTGCACGACAATACATGCAGCGCAAAGTGCAGCGTTCTGTGACAGAAAGCCTTAAATAGGAAAT
>CAYUGV010000002.1:3814-7646 GCA_964444335.1 uncultured Anaerolineaceae bacterium
AATACATGCAGCGCAAAGTGCAGCGTTCTGTGACAGAAAGCCTTAAATAGGAAATTTCTCGTCCACAATTGTCGAACATATCAGGCTATTCCTGCCTCACAAAAGTGCCGGATTTCCCCCCGCTTTTGCTTTCCAGGCGTATCGATTTTATTTCCATACTCCGGTCAACTGCTTTGCACATATCGTAGATCGCCAAAGCAGCAACACTCACCGCATTTAAGGCTTCCATCTCTGCGCCAGTTTGTCCGGTGGTTTTAACACGCGCTTCGATAACGATTTCCCGCTCTCCATCTGCCTCTATCCGGATATCGATCGCGCTTAGTGGAATCTGGTGGCAAAGAGGGATCAGGTCGCTCGTGCGTTTCGCTGCCATAATGCCAGCGATCCGCGATACCGCAACGACATCCCCCTTTGGCAGATCGCCTGCGACAATCAATTTGAGTGTTTCAGCCTGCATCACTATCCGCCCGGAGGCTACTGCTTCGCGGTGGGTCACAGATTTTGCGCTGATATCCACCATGTGGGCGTTACCATGTTCATCCAAGTGGTTCAATTCCATTGAATTATTTCTCCTGGGCGGTCAAGCTTGTACCCGCCTAATTTTTCAAGACGGGCTGCAAATTCGCCACTTTGTAAGATTCTGATCAGGCGCTGCACGGATTCCATGGATAACGCAGATTCTGAGATCAATAAGTCGTATTCTTCCTCGCAGACCGGGATGAATCCGAGACCATAAACCCTGGCTGCGGAAAGTATTCCCATGCCAGCATCCGCTGAACCTGCTGCGACTGCTGCTGCTACCGCGGTATGGGTCAATTCTTCGCGATCATAATCTTGGATGGCAGACGGATCAATTCCGTGCTGCTTAAGCAAGTAATCAAGCAGCACCCGGGTGCCGCTACCCTTTTGCCGGTTCACATAGCGCACTCGGGGGAGGTCGACAATGCCTTCCACTCCCAGCGGATTGCCAGATGCTACCATAAGACCCTGGGTCCTTTGGACGCAGCGCATCAACACCACGCCGCCCTCAGGAATGTATTTGCGGATGTAGGCCCGATTGTACTCGCCGCTGGCTTCATCGAGCAGGTGCACGCCGCCCAGGTGGGCTTCACCGCGCTTCACCGCCATGATCCCGCCCATGCTGCCCACATGCGAAGATGCCACAAAGCTATCCGTCCAGGTTCGGCGCATGATGTCAATGATCTCATCGATCAGCGGATCGTGGCTGCCGGTGATGACCAGTGTCTGCTCAATTTCGCTCATCGGGCGCAACAATTCCACCTTCACCTTTTCGCCAGCTTCATAACCTTCTACATTCTGAGGAACGTGAATGATCCCATCCGCTTTGACAAATGAACTGACAACGCCAGCTCCACGATTGAGCGGTACCGCCACAATCCTGCCTCCAACGTTTCCAAGCCTGGCGCGAATGAATTCGAGATATTTTAGGGATGAAACCAATCTGCGGGATACGGTTGCCTCCACAAACTCGCTCTTTTCGGCCTGGCGCCCGGTCATCAGGGCGATTACCGGTTTGATCAACTGCTCGAGGACCAGGATGCCAGAAACAGGGTAACCAGGCAGGCCAACGAGGGGTATGACTTGTCCATTTCTCTTGGTCAACCCAAGAATGGTTGGCTTTCCAGGTTTGATCGCCACGCCATGCAGGACGACTGAACCCACAGTTTGGATCGCTTCAATCGAAAAATCCTTCTGCCCAGCTGAAGATCCTGCATTCAGCAGCACCAGGTCGCACTCCGCGATCGCGGTTTTCAGCAAATTGATGATCACTTCGGCTTTATCGCTGGCCACCGGGTACACCTTGGTCTCGCAGCCCCAGTCATGCATCATGCCCGAGAAAATGGTCGAGTTGAACTCAATGATGTCTCCCGGTTTTGGGTTTTCACTCGGAGCAACAAGTTCATTACCGGTAGGGATAATACCGACGATTGGTTTACAGATAACAGGAATTTCCAGCACGCCCGAGGCTAAAAGGGCGCCGAGCGCAGAGGGGCTGAGCTCGGTAAAACTGGGCACGACCATATCACCCGCGGCGATATCCTCGCCGATCTGGCGCACATGCTGCCAGGGCGTCGCGGCACCAAAAAGCTGCACTCCCTGTTCAGTCTCGATCACGTCCTCCACCATCACCACGCAGTCGTAGTTTTCCGGCAGCGGATCTCCAGTGTTCACCCACTTGAAGGAATTGTCTGGCAGAGTCGCGGGCCGGGTTTCGCTGGCGTTATACGTCAAGCTGGCTTTTAGCGCGATGCCATCCATGGCACAAGCATTGTAGTGAGGAGCGCAAATACGCGCGTAGACTGCTTCAGATGTGATACGTCCGTTCGCCTCGCTGGTTGGAATGCGTTCCACGCGCGGCTTCAACCCCGCTTCAACGAGTTCCCGAAGAAACAGCTCGCGTGCTTCTTCCAGGGGATAGTTTGATAGATACGTAAATGCCATGAGCCCTCACAATCGTGTAACCTGAACCGGGGCGCCTTTGGGCAGGCCTTCCTGGTCACGGGGAATGATGAAATACGCGTTGGCGCGTGAAACTGTGCTGATCAGCCCGGATTTGCTAGGGACGGGTTCGGCATCATTTCCATCCAGGCGCACCAAAATGAACTCTTCCCTGCCGTGGTTGGATGAGACAGCCCGAGTAATCTTTGCCTCCACCTGTTCGACCTCAACCTTCCCGCCTTGCCAAGCCAACAGAAGCGGCTTTACAAGGTAATCGAAGATGAAAAACGCGGCTACTGGATTTCCAGGTAAGCCAAAGACCGGTTTACCTTCAACTTCACCGATAATGGTCGGTTTGCCGGGTTTCACAGCCAATCCGTGCACAAGCATTTCGCCAAGTTCCGCTACGATCCTGGGCATATTATCTTTTTCGCCAACGGACGTACCGCCCGAAACCAGCAAAACGTCCACTTCAGAGATTAAAATCTTGCAGGCATCCTTGAGGGCATCATAGTTATCTTCCACAATGCCCTTGCTGAGCGAGATGCCATTCAATTGCTCAACCGCAGCTTTCAACAGATCGGAATTCACATCCCGGATCTGCCCAGGCTTCAGCTTTTCACCTGGCGCGACCAGTTCGTCCCCGGTAGAAATGATGCCAACAACAGGTCGGGCGAAAACAAGCACTTCTGTTGTTCCAAGCGCAGCCAGAGTGCCGATATCTGCTACTCCAAGCTTTTTACCCGACTTTAAGATTACATCTCCCTGTTGCAAATCCTCACCGCGCAGAATCAAGTTTGCTCCAGGCGCGACGGGTCTATAGAAAGCATACTGGTCACCGCCCAAATCCTCGGTGAATTCGAGCATGACCATCGCGTCCGCTTCGGGTGGGATTGCGCCGCCAGTTGGCACGTATACGCAGTTGCCAGCTTCCAAAGGGATCTCGCACGCCTGGCCCATGATCGACTCACCGGTTTTTTGCAGAATAGCCGGGATTGAATCGGAACAGCCACGCACATCTGCGCTTCTTACCGCGAAACCATCCACGGTTGAGCGATCAAAAGCCGGCACATCTTCCTGGGCGATAATATCCGCGGCGAGGTAACGACCAAGTGCTTGTTGCAGGCTGACTGAATCAATGCGCTTAGTTCTAGTGCCGAAGTTTTCCAAAACGAGACCCAGAGCTTCGGAAATGGGAATAACACTGAGCATCTACACCTCATCTTTTAATGTATTACGCGTACATTGTAATCGGAAGAGCGGGAATACTCAAAAAATAAGCTTGTAAGGCTGGACGAAATCAGTTAGGGCTTAAAAACCTTGCTTGTTTCTGGCTTACTTTTACTATCAAAGAAGACTTGCAACAAATCCC
>CAYUGV010000002.1:7746-20673 GCA_964444335.1 uncultured Anaerolineaceae bacterium
CAACAAATCCCTATTTCGACCTTGACCAATCCAACTTAAGTAGGTAGAATAAGCAGGTTAATGTAATTGTTAGTTCAGTGAGGAGTTAAAAGATGACCCCATTACCTAAAAGAAAACTGTCTTCCGGTCGCCGGGACCGCCGCCGCGCTCATGACGCTCTTAAAGCTCGCAACAGTGTTGCTTGCCCAAATTGCGGTGAGCCTCGCCTGCCCCACCGTGTGTGCCCAAAGTGCGGTTTCTATCAGGGTAGAGAAGTTCTCACCACTGATAACGAATAATCACAGATTTCCCGCAACGCGTAGGCCAGGGTTACCTGGCCTTTTTTATTTCCTATATGGCTCAAAAAACGCTAAGAGCTGCCTTGGAATCATGCCATCAATGAGGATGCCATCTTCCAAGTGTTGAATATCCCTGACGTGCCCCTTTTCATGTATCATCGAAACTAAACTGCCTTCCCTGTAAGGAAGCTTTACTTTCACGTGCACAAAGGTTTGATAGATTCCGGTCGCGATCGCATCATCCAGTTCGCTCAGACCCTCCCCAGTCAACGCACTGATAAAGACTGAGTTCGGCTCAGAAATTTTTTGTAACTCCTTGATCTGGTCTGAACTTAGAAGATCAATTTTGTTATAAACAGTCATAATCGGAATCTCAGCCGCACCGATCTCTTGCAGTGTTTCCAGCACAGTCAGTCTCTGGGACTGGGCATTCTTGTGCGAAGCATCCACCACATGGATCAGCAGATCTGCTTCCACAATTTCTTCCAGGGTCGCACGAAAGGCAGCCACCAAATCAGTTGGTAATTTCTGGATGAAACCCACTGTATCAGTCAACAATACCGTCTCACCGGAAGGCAGTTCAAGTTGCCTGGTGGTCGGATCCAGCGTTGCGAAAAGTTGGTCCGCTACATAGATATCGGCTTTGGTGAGATTGTTTAACAGGGTAGACTTGCCGGCATTGGTATAACCCACCAGCGCTACAACCGGGATGTTGGACTTCCTGCGCTGTTGGCGGTGCCGGTTGCGGTGTTCGCGAACCTTATCCAGTTCATCTTCAAGCTTGGTGATCTTCTTCTTGATCTCACGCCGGTCAACTTCCAACTGGGTTTCGCCAGGTCCGCGCAAGCCCACGCCCCCCACTCCGCCGGTTCTGCCCGATGCCCCACCGGTCTGCCTTGCGAGGTGCGTCCAGGCGCCTGTAAGCCTAGGCAAGCGATAACGATATTGCGCCAATTCGACCTGCAGCATACCTTCACGCGTGTTGGCGTGTTGCGCGAAGATATCCAAGATCAAGGCTGTGCGGTCGATGACTTGCTTGCCATTCCCCAATTCCTTTTCGAGTTCGCGCTGATGTCTTGGCGAAAGTTCTTCATCGAACAGGATGATCTTCGCGTCCAATTCCTCAGCCAGCAGCTTGATCTCTTCGAGTTTGCCGCTTCCAACATAAGTTCGAGAGTTGGGAGTTGGCAGGTTTTGGGTGACCTCCCCCACGACTTCCAACCCAGCGGTCTCCGCCAGTAACTCAAGTTCCCGCAGGGAATCATCCAGTGTGAACCTTGGATCGACCTCAGATCTGAGCTGTACCCCAACCATCAGAGCTGGTTCAGGTGCAGCTTCAGTATTGATTGGTTCGTTTGTGGTGTTTTTATCGATGTTTTTCAACCCAATCCTTAATTCTTCGCATGGCTTCAGCAATGCGATCCGTTGGGATAACAATCGAAATACGAATGTAATCCGCGCCGCTGGGGCCATAAATAACGCCTGGGGTAATGCTCACGCCGGTATCCTGCAGGAGATCAGCGCAAAATTTTACCGGGTCGGTGAAACCCTGGGGCAACTTCGCCCAGAGATAAAGTGCCGCTTCCGGCTTATCAACTTCAAATCCGGAAGCAATCAAACCTTCATAGACCACATCCCGCCGGGCTTCATAGATCTTGTTGCGGTCTTGCAGCCATGCCTGGTCAGAGGTCAGGGCAACTACCGCGGCATCCTGGATGGGAGCGAAGATCGAGGAATCAATCTGGCTCTTGTAGTTCGCCAGCAAACGAATGATCTCGGCGTTTCCAACCGCCATACCAATACGCCAACCCGCCATGTTATAAGTTTTTGAAAGCGAGTTGAATTCCACCGCCACATCCTTGGCGCCATCGACCTCGAAAATGCTCGGCGGAACATAATCTCCAAAAGCCAGGTCACAGTAAGGGGCGTCATGGGCAATCAGGATGTCGTACTTGCGGGCATAATCCACTGCTTTGGCATAGAAGTCCAAACCTGCCGTCGCGCCAGTCGGGTTGTTAGGGTAGTTGAGCCACATGATCTTGGCTTCCCTGGCAACGTCCTCGGGGATGGCGTCAAAATCAGGCAAGAAGTTATTCTTCTTCAACAAAGGCATAAAGTGATAACGAGCGCCGGCAAGTTCCGCCCCAGCCAGGTAAACCGGGTAGTAAGGATCTGGCAAGAGCACCATATCACCCGGATCAAGCAGAGTGTGGTTCAGGTTGAACAAACCCTCCTTTGAACCGATCAAACCCAACGCTTCGGTGGAAGGATTGATATCCACATTGAATCGCCGCTTGTAGTATGTACTGACTGCCTTCAGAAAAGCTGGTGTGCCGCCGGCTGGTGCGTAACCGTGCTTCTTCGGATTTCGGGCTGATTCAACCAGCTTGTCAATAATAAAATCCGCGGGAGGCAGATCAGGCGAACCCATGTCCAACCGGATCACGTCCACCCCTTGCTCAGCCAGTTCTGCCAGTACGCTCTTCAGTCCAGCAAAGAAGTATGGTTTGAGATTTGCTACAGATTTTGACGGTTTGATCATTTCGCTTTGAGATCCTTGTCCTTTTTTCTTGATTATAAGCCACCCGGGCATAAAAGCGCTACACTTCTGCCGGTGTTCAGCTGCTGTGGCTTCCTGATTGCTTGAGCAAACATTTAAAACCTTTGGTATACTTCTTGCAATAAGTAATCTGACAGGTTTTTCTGTCTTGCGGAAGGGTTATTATGCTGATACTCCCAAATCAACAGACCACCACCTCCATGTCGGCGCACCTGGCGCAGACAATGACTTTGCTTGGGTTAACCCTCGGTGAACTGCAGCAGAAGATCGATTCTGAACTCGCTTCGAATCCCGCGTTGGAGTTGATGGAAGAGCGTACCTGCCCGATGTGCAAACGCCCCCTTCCCCCTCGTGGACCCTGCCCCATCTGCAGTCAACCTGCTTCATTAGAATCACAGGATCCGATCGTTTTCATTTCCCCACGGGAAGATTTTTACACGGGCTCAGCCTCCACAGCCGGTGAAGTGCCCGAGGAACCTTTTGTTTCTGAATCAATCGATCTCCCCAGCTACGTGCTGCGACAGGCAGCCGCTGACCTGCCCACTGATGACCGCCTGGTGGCCGCCTACATCCTGACGCACCTTGATGAAGATGGATTCCTAACAACCACTGCCCTCGAAGTGGCGCGCTACCATCACCGTTTGCCGTCTGAGATCACTGCCCTCATCGAGAAACTCAAGAGATGTGACCCGGTGGGAGTTTGTTCAGCAAATCCGATCGAAGCCATGCTAGTCCAGGTCGAGGTACTTTCCGAAACCATGAATGTGCCTGCGCTGACGCGTGAAGTGGTGGCCGACTATTTGCACCAGGTCAGCCAGCATCACTACCCCGAAATCGCCCGCGCCCTCGGCACTAGTTCGCAGCAAATCCAGAAAATTGCGGCTTTTATCAGTGAGAATCTCAATCCTTTCCCAGCGCGAGCCCACTGGGGAGATGTTCGCAATCCCAACAGCAACGACTCGCAGGTCTTCCATCAGCCTGACATCCTCATCTATCACCTCAACGAAAATCCTGCCAATCCGCTCGTGGTTGAGATCATCCTGCCCATCCGCGGCACGTTGCGCGTCAATCCCCTCTTCAAATCCTCGCTTAAGCAAATGGAGCAGGATAAAACCGAAGAATGGCGCAGCGACATCGAAAAAGCAAATTTACTCATAAAATGCATTCAGCAGCGCTCTAATGCGCTGAAGTTGCTGCTCGAAAAACTTGTCGTAATCCAAAAAGACTACATCCTGCAGGGAGACCTTGCGATGACTCCCCTCACCCGCGCCGAGATCGCGGGGATGCTGGACATGCACGAATCCACGATCTCGCGGGCAGTTTCGAGCAAAACCGTTCAACTTCCAAACAAGAAAATTGTTCCCCTTGCGATATTCTTTGACCGCAGCCTGGCTCATCGAACCCTGATCAAACAGATGATCGAGGATGAGACACACGCTTTGAGCGACTCTGAGATCCAGGGGATGCTCAAGGAGCAAGGCATCGAAATTGCCCGCCGAACGGTCGCCAAATATCGCTCGATGGAAGGCATCCTGCCTGGAAATCTCCGTCAAAGTAAAACCAGGTAGTATGGTCCCTGCCGCACTCGACCAGCATAATTCAAGATCGCAAGGTGATTCCCATCAGGATTTCACCCTCCTGGATCGTTCACTGATCCTCGAGATGCTCCCGGCAGCCGCGCTGGTTTATCGCCGCACTGACGATAAAATTCTGAGCGCAAATCGCAAGTTCTTCGACCTCACCGCCTATACGCTCGCTATTCTAAAGGAGCTTTCGCTTTACTCGCTAATTCCGGGTGATCCGGATACCAATCCAACCGGTGACCAAAGCCGCCCGGTGCGCCTGCAAATCGCCAGCGGCGACCTGATCCTCGCCACCATGCGTATCTTGCCCATCAGCCTTACCAACCAGGTGGTGGTTCTTACTTTTTCGCCCCCGGATTCTGAGCTTGAGATCAGGCGCGATTTGCTCGAGCAGGAATATCGCTTCGATAACTTCTCGCTACTTACCACATTGGGCAGCCAAAACTCCTCGCAGGCGGTTTTTCAGACCGCGAACCAGATTATGCAGCGGATGCTCAATCCAAAGCTGATCCTTTCCTACCGCATTAATCCGCGGGATGAGAAGAAACTTCAACGCAACAACGCTTCCCCCCTGGCGGAAGCTTTTCCGGCCAGTCTTGAGATCGATCTGCTTGAGAATTTGCCTGCTTTGCATCTCTGGAAGTTGACGCGGGAGCCGCAGAATGCCTTGCAAGAAACCGCGTTGATGGAAGGCTACCACTATCTGCTCACGCTTCCCCTGCATCACAACGGTGCTCCACAAGGGTTGATATTGGCAGCTGGTGAATCACCTTACCCCGATGATGACACGCTACGCTACCTGGCGCTGATGTCGGCGCATGCCGCCTCCGCGATCCAGGGTCTCAACAGCCTTGAGAGTGCGCAGCGGACGCTCACGAACATCCGGCACGTGGTCCAGATCCAGCATGCCATCACCGATAATCTCGAGGAAGGCGTCATCATTCTCACACCCGACCTCCGGATTGCTGAGATGAATCCCGCAGCGGAGTTTTTGCTTGGGTATGCCAGCAAGGAGGTCTTCCGCCAGAAAGCGGACATGGTGCTGATCGGAAACGAGACGCTTTCTACGCTGTATAAATCCGCCCAACAAGGCATCAGTACTTTGGTGGGCAACAACTTCAGCCTAAACAACCGCTCAGGCGGCTCTTTCATGGCGCAGGTGCTCTGCATCCCGGTGGTGGAGAAAGAAAAAGTTCGCAGCATCGTCCTGATCCTGCGCGATGTCAGCCAAACCGAGCAGATCCGCGCTCATTCCCAGCAGCTTGAACAACGGGCGTTCCTGGGCGAGGTCTCGGCAATTTTTGCCCATGAAGTCAAAAACCCGATCAACAGCATTTCCACCGGTTTACAGTTGATGGGGCTCACGATGAAATCTGACGATCCCCATGCCGACCTGGTTTCACGTCTGCAGAACGACTGCTTGCGCCTGACACATCTGATGGATTCAACCCTTACATTTTCCAAACCGGTGGAATACAATTTTGCTCCGCTTGACCTTGCCAGCCTGATCTATTCCATCCTGGATCGTTGGGCGCCGAGGATGGTTCGTCTGAATATCAGTTACAATCTTGAGCAGCAGCCTGCCAACCCGATGGTGTTGGCGGATGCCCGCGCGATTGAGCAGGTTTTTGTGAACCTGATCAGCAACGCCATTGAGGCAATGGAAAATGAAGGCGGCAGTCTGAACATTAAAATTCATCCGGTTTCACCTGAAGCCAATCCACCTCAGTACGAGATCATCGTAGCTGATTCAGGACCAGGAATCCCGGAAGATACTATTAAGCACATTTTTGAACCCTTCCTGACCACCAAGGCAAAAGGCACTGGTCTTGGATTGGCGATTTCGCGCCGGATTGTGACAGCGCACAAGGGTAATATCTTTGTAGAAAGCTTTCCAGGCGGGACGATGTTCCACGTCCTCCTCCTGAAAGCGACATAAGGAGTTAGATGGCAGCAACAGTTTTAGTCGTTGATGATGAAGAAACCGCTCGCATGGTGGTTTCTGAGTTTTTGCGTTCGAAAGGTTACGAAGTCCTTGAGGCCGGCACCCTGGCAGATGCTCGGGTTGTCATTTCAAAGGGAGTCGCCGACATCATCATCCTCGATGTGCGTTTACCAGATGGCTACGGACCTCACCTGCTGACTGAAACTTCCCGCCTGCCCATGCGCCCACAAGTGATCATTGTCACCGCTCACGGTGAAGTTTCAATGGCTGTAGAAGCAATGAAAAATGGCGCGCAAGACTTCATGCAAAAACCGCTCGACCTGCTCGAACTGGAAAAATCGGTCAACCGTGCAGCTGAAGTCATCTATATGCGCCGTGAATTGGCGCATTTCCGCAGTAACAAGGGCAACCTGGATGAGTTTATCGTCGGTGACACGCCCGAAATGAAGCACATCCTTGAGTTGGCAGGACGCGCTTCAGAATCGTCGGTTTCGGTCCTGATCACCGGACCAACCGGCACTGGCAAGGAAGTGCTGGCGCAGTTTATCCATCGCAATGGGCCGCGTTCCGGCAAGCCCTTCATCGACATCAACTGCCCCGCCATCCAGCCCACTATGTTTGAATCCGAGCTTTTTGGGCACGAGTCGGGTGCTTTTACCGGCGCAACCAGCAAACGCAACGGCTTGATGGAAATTGCCGATGGCGGTATTCTCTTTCTCGATGAAATTTCATCCATGCCCGTCGATTTGCAGGCAAAGTTCCTGCGGGCTCTCGAAGAACGGGCCTTCAGGCGGGTTGGCGGCACAAACCTGATCCGCGTGGATGTCCAAGTGATCGCCGCCTCCAACCGCGACCTCAAAGAAATGATCGCGCGTCATGAATTCAGAGAGGATCTCTACTATCGTCTGAAAGTGGTCGATCTGGATCTGCCCTCGCTGGCAGAACGGCGCCAGGATATTCCTGATCTCGTGGGGTACATGGTCCGAAAGTTTAATAAACGCCTTGGTTTCAACGTCCAGGACGTCTCGCCTGCGGCGATGCAAGCCCTGATCGATTATGACTGGCCAGGTAATATTCGCGAGTTGAGCAACGTCATCGAACGGGCTGTTTTGTTCTGTGATGAGTCCACAATTGACCTGAACCACTTACCAAAAGACATCACCAATTAACCCTCTTTGAGCCCTCGTGTGAGGGGCTTGGCATAGTATTTGCAACATAATCTCCGATAAGTATTTTCATCGGAGGTTATTTATGCAAACTAATGGAGATCAGGTCCTTTTAATTGTTTCAGTAGTGCTCTTTGCGCTAGGCTTTCTTTGTCTGATCCTCAGTATTGTGATCCTGGTAAAACAGTCGCTCGGTCGCGGTATACAGACTATTGCCGAATCGACCACCAAACTGGCTGAAAAAGGCATCGCTGAAGGCGTTTCTGGGTTGGTTGGGAACGCTTCGCTGCTCATCAGCTCCCTCAATGATCTTGCCAAATCCAATACCGGCATCGGCATTTTCTTCGTTTTCCTGAGCCTGGTACTCTTTGCTGGGGCCTATTACATGCTGAAACCCTTCATTGGAGTCCTGCCCTAACATCCTGAGAGGAGTGACAATGTCTATTGAGAGATTGCTCGATCAGATCCGGGTCCGCTTCGATCCGCAAACCGCGCGGCAGATAGTCAGCGCTTTTCGCGCTGAACGGCTTGCATGGCACTTTCTTGAAAGCACGCCGGACCTGGAAAAATGGCTGACCTTTGCTTCCGATGACTTATCGCGTTGGCAGCCTGGCGTTCTTGGGCTTTTCTCTCTCGATCACTCCTTGTCCGAACAAGACCTGACTAATCTGGAAATTGAACTTCCAACCGAAATTATTGACCGCGTCGCGAATGTCTTTGAAATGACACGTCTCACGGGGCTTGAACCCACCAGCCTGGCGGATGCAACCCTGCTTGGCCTCCACCTGCGTGAACTACGACGCAAGGAGGGTTCCTGGAACAAAATTTCCTCAAACTTGCTCTCCGGCAAGGGGCGTTTGCAGGTCTGGAAGACGGCGCTCGCCATTCTTCCTCAGCTTGTTCCCGATTTTGAAAATGCAATGGATGGCTTGGTCTCCGAGCTTTCTGCCCAATATGCGGAGACACTCGGCGGATTGATCGTTCACCAGGTGATCGTCAGCCCAGCCGATGAAAGCATGCGCTATCAAGCTTATCAACGTCTGCTTCAGAAAGCTCCTGTCACGCTCCAGATCTCAACCTTGCGCGCCATGAGGAAAGTTGAAGACGAATCACTGATCAAACTGCTGGCCAATAGCTTCCTGGCTGGGGCTCAATCCTCCAATGAGTTTGCTGCCCAAGTCGCGGATAGGTCTGATGTTGAAACATACCGACAGCAAGCCGTTCTGAGCCAGATTGCCGGGCAGCCGGCACAGGCTTCCCGTGCGATCGACCATGCCTTCAATGCATTAAACCGCCAACAAGCCGAGATCCTGCACGATCTTGCTCTTGAACTCGAAAGCTCCAATCCGGAGGAAGCCCGAAAAACCTGGGAAGAGATCCTGCGTTTGCAGCCGGATAATTCGACCTTCAAAAAGGAATATGCAGAATTTTTGATCGCGAATGACGATCCCGATTACGGCTACGAGATCATCTCGGAAATACAGGACGATGCCACCAGGGCGCTTTACGCCCTGCGATATCCTGTCGTCGGCGCCGTTGACGCACACGGCACGCAATCGCTCGAAAAAGCGCTCGAGAAGAAGACCCTCCAAACCAGCGCATCACGCTTTTCCACTGAATCCGACAATCTCAAGGCAGCCCGTTACGCCTTTGAAAACAAGAAATACCAAACCGCCGGTAATTTCATTCGTAAAGCTCTGGCCGAAAACCCGAATGACCTGGAAACCATCAAACTCTCGGGTCTGATCGACCGCCACATGGCCAACATTGATGAGGCAATTGAATCCAGCGCCTTGCTGGCAGTATTTGAACCTCAAAACCAGACCAACAAGAAGGACCTCGCCTCGCTCTATCTCCAATCCCAGCAGCCTGAGAACGCGCTGAAGATTTACCAGGACCTGATCCACTCCTCGGAAGAGCCTTCCCGCGCGGATCTGCTCAACTTTGCCGAGATCTCGATCAAAGCCGCCCAGGCTGATAAAGCGATCCCGATCGCGCAGGCTTTCCTTAAAAAAGACGAGTTTGATGGCGAAGCCTTGGTTTTACTCTGCAACGCCCTGATTGCATCCGGTCGGAATGCTGAAGCGATGCGGTATCTTGAAAAAGCCTCCGCCGTAGCGCCTGAAAAACCCGCCAGCTGGCTCTCCCTCGCCCGGATATGGACCAACCTCGGGCAGGAAGAAAAAGCCATGCAAGCCCTGCGTAAGGCCAAAGCCGCTTTGCCGGATGACCCGGAAATTCTGAGCGCGCTTGGTGCGCTTTACCTCGCAAACGATCAACCAACAGAAGCCATCAGTGTCCTCAGGCAGGCATTTCAACTCGATCCATCCAGCACCTCTGTTCGTAAGTCTCTCACACAGGCTTATCTAACCCACGGCTATATTGATGAAGCCTGGACCACGATTGCCCCTCTCGAAAAAGACTACACTTCCGATCCGGATCTGGCATCTGTTCTTGGGCAGACGCTGGCCGCAATGGGCGATTTAAATGGTGCAAGACCCGTTCTGCGTTTTGCCTGGCAGGCGAAACGCTCTGATGAAACCTTGAAATCCTATGCTGAGCTTTTGATCAAGAGTTACAGCCACGGCGTCAAACCCGGAGCCCAGGAACAAAAAGAGATGACTCAGTTGCTTTCAATCATGGAGGAACGCCAGCAGGAACGCGATGGACTGTTTGACATGCGTTTGCTGCAAGCAGACCTGAAGGCAACCCTTGGCATGCACGAAGCAGCCTACCAGGATTACCTCCAACTCCTCGATTACCCCGAAGCCAGAGCTCCACGCTCTTATCACCATCTCCAGTTCCAAACCGGGCAAACCGCTCTTGCACTTGGTCTGACCGACATCAGCCTGGCATCATTACAAGAGGCGGTTCTCAACGACCCGGATGACTTGCCCACCCGTCATGCCCTGGCAAAAGCGTTTATGACAGCCAATCTCGAGGATGAAGGCTTTGCGACTGCCCGTTCTGCAATGCAGATTGCACCAACCGAGATCGAAAATGTGCTTTGGTACAGCGACTTCATGAGCGAGCACAACAATGCCCGCGAAGCCATCCAGGTGCTGAAAGACACCATCCATCTCAGGCCGGATGACAAAGCGCTCTACCTGACCCTTGCACGCACGTATGTCAATCTGAATCAGATCGAAGATACCAAAGAAACGCTTAACCAGATGCTTGCGCTTGAGGATATCGACACAGAAGAGTACGTCAATGTGGCGAATCTCTACCTCCACATGGATCAGGCGGATGAAGCCTCGCGCGTCATCAAGAAGGCTATTTCCGATAATCCCTTCCCGGATTTCGATGAAAGTCGCAACTTGGTCTACTCTGTGCTTAAGCTTGGCGATACGGCAGCTGCGCTTCAGTTGCTGAACGACCTCGAGCCTGCACTTCAAGCCAACATCGCTTACCCGCTGCTAAAGTCTGATGTGCTTGCAGCCAACCGGCAATTCCTGCCTGCCCTCGAAACCCTCGAAGACATTCTCAACAAGCTTGAATTTGCCCCGGAAACGCTCGGCAGTGTCGCCGGGGATGCAGCAGAGCAAAGCCTTGACTACCCTGCGTACAACCGCGCGGGTCTGTATTACCGGGCAGCCCAACTTGAACGCGTTATCGGTGACCTGGTGGGAGCCCAAAAACATGCGGCGCTTGCATTGAATGCTGACCCGGAAAATGAACCTGCCTTCCTGCTCAAGCTCGAACTCGCCCTGGCAACCAGCCAGGCTGAGGTTCTTTCCAACGCGCTCGACTTCCTTAACACCCAGGAAACGCGCACACACACTGCCATCTCAACCGCGTCCCTCCTGGCACTTGATGCGTTGCTTCATGACGATCTTGCCAAGGGACGTTTACTCTGGGAACACTTCCTTACTGATAAAACCAACTCGCCCACTACCAAAGCGCTCCAGAGCAGTTTCTCGCGGCAAGCTGGAAACCTTAAAAACGCCGCCCTCCTGCTTACGGAAGCAGTGGAGATGCTCGACGAGCTCGAAATCCACCAGGGTACACAAGCCTTCGACATCGCCAGGCATTTCAGCTGGATCTGGCAAGCTCTTGCGGTGGTCAAAGCTGCCTGGGAGCAGAACGCTTGGGAATTTGCCGACCGCTTGCTTCAAACCGCGCTGTCAGTCGTCAAGATCAATCCGGTCGCCAATCAGTTGCTGGCAGAGTACCTGACCGATAAGGTCAGGCAGACGAACAACGCGCATTTCCTGCACATCCTTACGCACGCACCTTCCGATTTCGACCCGGAACACTCCAACTTGGAAGTGATCGAAGAACAGATCTCAGTCGCCGGCCGTGCCATTTCCCCATCTGAACTTCTGCCGACCCTGAAGATCAACCAGGCTCTCAAGAATGGGCATTGGTCAGAGGAAAATGACCTGCACAAGCTGATCACCAATGGCAAACAAGCAGCCCAAGTTCTTTCCGTGCTGGTGGACGAAAAATCCATCGCCGACATTCTTTCAGGTTTCAGCAAAGATCCTGATGTCAACTTCCAGCAGGCAATTCAAAATCTACATATTGATCCTAAAGTATCTGCAACAATTGCTGGAAAACTGCTCGAACTCCAACCTGAAAACCCGGTTCTGCATGCCCTAAAAGCGATTGCCACCCGAAACCAACCGCTTGTGGCAGCCGAAGCGCTTGAAACTGCGCTTGCCATTTGGCCGGACGAACCCGACTGGCATGCCATGGCTGCAACCATGCTCCAGGATGCGGGCCAGTACCCGCAGGCTGCAAAACACCTCGAAGAAGCCATTCGCATCGCCCCCAAGGACGCCCAATACTGGCAGATGCTTGGGGATGTTAAAATGCTGGAGAAGGACTATCACGCTGCCAAGGATTACTTTGGCAAGGCAACCGACCTCTTCCCGTCCAACCCGGAAGCGCTCCATTCACTCGCGATCATCAACCAGCAGCTCGGTGAGCACCAGATCGCCATCCAGTGTCTGCGCAAAGCCAGCCAGCTCGATCCCGGAAATATTCTCTACGAAGAAGGCATTGCCCATTCGCTGCTGGCAAAGCAGGAACTGACCGAGGCTGTCCGGCAGGCTGATGCTATTCTCAAAACAGATCCCAAAAATGAAACCGCCTGGCAGGTGAAGGTCAAAGCGCTGCTCAAGAGTAACAAACCCGAGGAAGCCCGGCAGGCGATCCACTTCGCGCTTGCCGTTGTTGAAAATCCTGTGCCCTTCGAGCTTCAGAAAATCGACCTCGACAATGCCCGCAATCCCCAGCAAGCCGTTCTGGTTTCTCAGAAACTCGCTGAGAACTATCCCGAAAATGTGGCAGTTCTCAACAATCTCGCGCAAAAGCAGATCCAAATTGGCGAGATCGAGAAAGCGGAGCAGACCCTGCAGCGTAGTCTCGTGCTGGACCAGTCCAACCC
>CAYUGV010000002.1:20773-31312 GCA_964444335.1 uncultured Anaerolineaceae bacterium
ATCCGCCGGCAGCTCGCCGCTGTGGTGGCTCTCAATATCGTTAACAACCTCCAGGAGACTCCAAAAAGATGAGACCTTACAATGCCCGCAAAAGTGATGAAGTGCTGGTCGTCAGGCGCGGCAAGTTCCTGACTTTGCTTCAGACCGCACTAAGCAACCGCGAATTTCAATTTGCCCGCCAGGCATCCCTGATCTGGCTGGCGAGTTATCCTGGGGACCTTCTGATCAGCTTCGTTTATGCCTCGGTGCTGGCTGAACTTGGCGATACCGAAATGGCGATCAAGAACCTGGGCAAGCTCGTGGCGTATGATCCTGAGTTTGTGGAAGCTGCCAGCCTGCTCGATCGGCTCACCGGTGAAAGCAACCGTGAAACCCATGCCAACATGCTGTACCTGCAGCGGACCGCTTCCAAGGCGAAATCTCCTACTTCCTGGCTGGACGGCATGATTGCAGCTCGCAATGCCTGGGAGAGTGGTGATTTGACCGGGGCTGAAAAAGCTATCCTCGAATCGCTGGCGCATAATCCGCGTTCTCCTTTGCCTGCAGCTTTCCATATGCAGATCATCCACAAATCGGGCAATGTTACACTGCTCGAAACTCTCGCTGGCATTTACGGCAGCCGTTGGCCTGACTGCGTGCAGATCAAGGTTCTCTCCGCGATTGCCGATATTCAGCAAGGTAACGATTCAGCTGGTGTGGAGAAAATGCACTGGTGTGCGGCACACGACGTCAGCGGACAGGTCATCAATCGTCTTTTGGGACCCAATCACAACTACAAGCCCCTTTGGCCTGAAGATCTAAAAGTCTATCTCGATTTGCCTGTGCCAGCATCTGTGGCAGCCGATCTGGGATGGAATGTGCTCTCCAACGCGGACTTTGTCGCTCCGGAGACTAATGGCAAAGAAGCCAACCTTCAAACTGTTGAGGAGATCATCGATAACGACCCAACCCTCGCGCTCCATTTGCCGGATTACCTCGTTGACGAGCTGGCAGAGTCGGGGGATGTGGATTACACCGAAATCCCAACCAGTTCCTTCTTCCTGCGTGACATTGCCACACCTCCGCTGCCTGCTGGTCACACCAACGAAGTCCCAGCCGGCTTTTCACCCATTCCTGGTAAATCTGTGCCCATTTCTCCCGAGTCAGAAGCGGCGGTCACCGCACTGACTGAAATCCAGACGGAATTCGAAAAGGTTGCCCGGAAGATGAAAAAATCCGAGCTGATGAACACAGACGGACGTTTCCCAAGCTACGTGATCCTGACCTCTCGCGGAAATTTGGAGAAAAAGTACGGAGCCAATACTGCTGATGTTGTGATTGAATCGATGCGCAAGCTGTGCCTCAACATCGTCGACCTTCCGGGTTGGAACAGCCTGGTCTACGTCCCTGATGATGAAGCCAGCGCCCGCGAACAAGGTCTGGAACCCGTCCATGCCAGTGATGCCTGGAAGATCAAGCTTTCCCTTACCGATCTGGACAAAAAACTTGCTTCACGTGGGGAGATGATCGGCGCGCTGCTGATCATTGGCGGTCATGACATTGTGCCATTCCATATTCTGCCGAACCCCACCGACGATTCCGATGTCAACGTCCCTTCGGACAACCCCTACGCCACCCTGGATGAAAACTACTTTATCCAGCAGTGGCCTGTTGGTCGCATCCCGGACGAAGCCGGCACTGATGCGGGTTATCTGCTCGAGCAGATCCGTTTCCTTACCAAGGAATACGAACTCAAGGTCAAGTCCAAGAAGAGCACCACTACCAATATTCTTGCAAATCTGTTAAGGAGCCTGGCTCAGCGTTTCCAGACCTTTAATGTTCGTTTCCAAAAACCTGACAACATCGGCTGCACCGCGGAAGTCTGGAGACCAGCATCATCCGAGGTCTTCGCGGTGATTGACCATGCGGAACGCTTGAAGAGCTCTCCCCCAACCACGAACAACAACCTGCTCAACGGTCAAATTGCCGATCCGAAATTCGCATATTTCAACCTTCACGGATTAAAGGATTCTCCCGAATGGTACGGTCAGCGCGACCTTGCCAAACCTTCAGGTGATCCGGAATATCCGATCGCGATGGAGCCTGCGAACTTCAAACCTCAGACCTCCTCTCCGGAAATTGTGATGAGTGAGGCTTGTTACGGAGCTAATATCCTCGACAAAAAGGTCAATGAAGCCATTTCGCTCAATTTCCTCGCTTGCGGCACGCGGGCGTTCATTGGTTCCACCTGCATCGCCTATGGCTCCGTCAGCAAGAACCTGGTGGCTGCTGATCTGCTCGCTTATCATTTCTGGACCCACGTGAAAGCAGAAGTGTCCGTTGGTTATGCCCTGATGCGCGCCAAACTTGCGCTGGCGAAGAAGATGACGGAAGATCAGGGCTACCTGGACGGCGAAGATCAAAAGACCATCCTTTCATTCGTGCTTTTTGGCGACCCGTTGGCTTCCAGCGCAAGTATCAAGGAAGTTTCCAAGCCGGCCATTCGCCCGACCACCACACCCGAACTCAAGACCATCAGCGACTCGCGCGAGGAATTGATCGTGGCGGCGAATGAGATGCCAAGCGAGATCCTGGACAAAGTTCGCAAGGTGATCAGCAGTTACCTTCCTGGTTTGGATGACGCGACTGTGTCGCTCAACCCGCAATTGACGAATTTCACGCTCGACCCAGCCATGGTCCAGGCACACCGTGAGAAATTTGATTACGTCAGCCAAAGCCAGCGCTATGTGGTCACACTGAAAAAGAGCTACGAATACCGCCAGCACAACCACAACCACTTCGCCCGCGTGACCTTCAATCAGAAAGGCGAGATGTTGAAGCTGAGCATGTCGCGGTAAATCCACAATTACCCATTGTTCATCCGGTGAGTTGCACAAACCACCGGATGTTTTTAATTGAGGCTTCTTTACCGACAACCTTTGCATAATTGCAAGTGAAGACTGAAATACAAAGCTCTTTGGGAGATATTGATCATCCCCGTTGACTATTCGTCAATTATTGAGCAGCATTTCACCATTTCTCACCATACACTGGATATCCAACTGCCTTTCGGTTGGGGTTGATTCCTGACACATTTTGGTTATTAAGTTATACTTGTTTACTGTGAATTGTCTGAACCGTATCTTATCTGAATTTTCAGAGATATTGTGTTGTCTCTTCCGAATTGACCACATATAGGAGTAAGCATGTACGGATATAGTGGAAAAATCCTTCATATTGACCTGAAAACTAAAAAGAACTGGGTCGAAACCAAGCCTGAGGAATGGTACAAAATCTACATTGGTGGCGTCTCGATGGCATCACGCTTGCTATGGGAAAATATCGTTCCTGGTTGCGATCCCCTTGATGATGGCAACCCGATCTGTTTCGCCAACGGTATCTTCACCGGCACACCGGTGCCCGTGGGCGGCAAGTTTGGGCTGGCCTCTAAATCACCCCTGACCGGTTTCATCGGCGATAGCCTCTCCGGCAGTTGGTTCTCGATCGCTCTCAAACGTGCTGGTTGGGATGGTTTGGTGCTGCACAACAGCTGCGACCGCTGGACGCATCTGTTTATCGATGATGACCGCGTGCAATTCAACGATGCCACCTACCTGCTCGGTAAAGGCACCTTCGAAACTGAAGAAGCCATCCGTACAAAGCTCGGCGATGAACAGGTTCGTTCCTGCACCATCGGTCCTTGCGGTGAGAATCTTGTCCGTTATGCCAATGTCACCAACGATGGTCGCCAGGCTGGCCGCACCGGACACGGCATGGTTTGGGGGCACAAGAAATTGAAGGCTGTTTCAGTTCGAGGTACCCATGGCGTGAAGGTTTTTGATCCAAAAACGCTCAATCAACTTTCCTACGATATTTCCAAGAGCGCGCAGGGCAAGGATACCGAGAAATATCGCATTTACGGTACCTCAACCGGCTTGCTCAACACCAATAAATTGGGCGTGTTGCCCACTCGCAACTTCCAGGAAGGCGTTTTTGAAGATGCCGAATTGGTTAGTGGCGAATATCTCGATAAGCACCACAAGGTCAAAGTCATTGCCTGTGCCCAGTGCCCCATCGCCTGCGAACAGATGTCGATGGTGAAAACCGGACCCTTTGCCGGAGCGATGACTGGCATCGAATATGAAAGTCTCTTTGCAAACAGCTCCAACCTTGGCATCTCGGACATGCGGGCTGCCATCAAGCTGATCACCATCTCGGACCATGACGGCATGGATAGTATCACCATGGGCGTCACAATTGGCTGGGCGATGGAATGTTACGAAAAGGGCGTGTTGAAAAAAGAAGATTTTGCCAGCAAAGCCCACCCTGAAGGTCTCGAGCTGCATTTTGGAAATGGCGACGCAGCCGTTGCTGTAGCCGAGATGATCCGCGACCAGGAAGGCATTGGAAAATTGCTTGCCCAGGGAACCAGAATTGCGAGCAAAACGATCGACGAGGAACGGGGCACGGAAAGCTTCAAATGGGCTGTCAACACCAAGGGTCTCGAATCCGCTGGATATGACGCGCGTTCGCTCAAAACCTTCGCGCTTGGGCTTGCCACTGGCACCCGCGGCGGCTGCCATAACCGCTCTGCCGCGTATGACCCTGACATGAAGGGTGAAACCAATCGCCTCACGGTTGATGAAACCCGCGGGCGAGTTGCGGCTGATTCGGAAGAATACGCTGCCGTGTACGACACCCTCCCCCTCTGCAAGTTTATCCGCCGCTGTTTCACCGGCAAAGCCGATCGGGCTGGCGCATGGCCTGCCATCGCCAACCTGATCAACGCCACCACCGGTTGGAGTTTCGGTTACGACGACGTGGATCTGATTGGCATCCGGGCTCACACCATCAAAAAAGCCTTCAATATTCGCGAAGGTTGGACTGAAAAAGATGATGATCTGCCCTGGCGCTGGAAACATGACCCCTTCACCAAGGGTCCTGGGGCAAATACCGTTGTGACAGATGAAGAACTTGAATATATGAAAAAACTGTATTACCAGGCCAAAGGCTGGACTGAAGAAGGTTTGATCCCCAAAGAACTCTTGATCAAACTTGGCATGTCCGACGTGGCTGAACAAATCGGAGTTTAACGAGGAGCTTATGGCAACCAGTACATCAAAGTATGCCTATATTGATTGCGACCCCAACCTGTGCGTAGGCTGTCAACTGTGCGAATATGCATGTTCGTTCTCAAAAACCGGGGAATACAACTCTTACCGCAGTCGCATCCGCACCGTCCGCGTGGATGAAGTGCTCATCACCGCGATAGCTTGCCGCACCTGCGAGAATGCTCCCTGCGTGATCGTTTGCCCGCGCGATGCCCTCACACAGGACCCTGTGACCGGCATCATCGATATCAACGCCACCAAGTGTGATGGCTGTGCCTGGTGTATCGAAGCCTGCGATTTCGGCGCGATCTCCATCAACCCCCAGACCACCCTGGCAGAGATCTGCGACCAATGTAAGGACGACCCGGAAGGTCCCCAGTGTGTAAAATGGTGCCCGAAAGACGCGTTGTCACTGACTACACCCGACCAACGCGCCCAAAGATCACGTCGGGCACTCATTGCTGAATCCTTCGACGTTCCTCAGAAAGCTACGGATCCCAAATGAGTGAAGATCCCATCACCAAAAGTCATGCTGCGGACTTTCCGCAGGATGAGCCGCGTATTGGCGTTTATGTCTGCCATTGCGGCAGCAACATCGCCGGTGTCATCCCCCCTGAACAGGTCGTGGAATTTGCGGGCAAACTGCCTGGTGTTGTCCGCTCGATCGATACCATGTATGCCTGCGCGGACAGCGGTCAGCGCCTCATTAAAGAGGACATCGCCAAATATGGTCTAAATCGCGTTGTTGTTTCAGCCTGTTCTGTGCGTATGCACGAACCCACCTTCCGTGGTTGCGTGGCTGAAGCTGGTTTGAACCCCTTCCTGATGGAAATGGCGAACATCCGCGAGCAATGCACCTGGGCGCACGGACACGACCGCGAAGGCGCGCTCGAAAAAGCCAAGGACCTCACCGCGGCTGCTGTCGCTAAAGCGACTTTCCTGACCCCGCTAAACATGATCAAAGTGCCCGTTACCAAGCGTGCAATGGTCATCGGCGGTGGTGTAGCTGGCATTAATGCCGCCCTCGACCTGGCTGAACAGAACATTCCGGTCACATTAGTGGAAAAAGAACCAACGATTGGAGGGGTCATGGCGCAACTGAACAAGACCTTTCCAACGATGGACTGCAGTATATGAATTCTTGCACCAAAAATGGTTGACGCGGCGCGTCAGCCCCTGATCGAAGTAAAGACCTTTACCGAAGTTGAAAAAGTCGAAGGATACGTCGGCAATTTTGTCGTGACCCTGCGGGAAAAAGCGAAGTATGTGCGCGCGGACCGTTGCAATGGCTGCGGCGCCTGCACCAAGGCTTGCCCGGTGGAAATCCCCAACTATTTCGAAATGAACCTTGCCCCACGTAAGGCTGCCTACATCCCCATGAGCCAGGCGGTTCCGCTGATCTACAACATCGACATGGACGCCTGCATCCACTGCTACAAATGCGTGGAAGCGTGTGGTGCACTGGAAGCGATCGACTTCAGCATGGAAGACAAACTGGTGGAGCAGGAAATCGGCGCCATCGTGGTCGCGACGGGCTTTGGTCATTTTGACCCCACCCCCATGACCGAGTATGGTTACGGTCGCTTCCCGAACGTGATCACCGCCATGGAGATGGAACGCCTGAACAACTCAGCCGGACCCACCCACGGTGCTCTTATCCGACCCAGCGATGGAAAATCGCCCAAACATATCGCCATCATCAATTGTGTTGGCTCGCGCGACAAGCGCTACAACCAGAGTTGCTCGAACTTCTGCTGCATGTACGCCATTAAAAACGCGTTATTACTCAAGCAGATGCACCCCGAGACTGAGATCTCGATCTACTACATCGACATTCGCACACCATCCAAGGGATATGAAGAGTTCTACGACCGTGCCCGCGAATCCGGCATCCGCTTTATCCAGGGACGCCCATCCGAGATCACGGAAGATCCCGACACACATCAGCTCTTTATCTCCTCAGAGGATATCACGATGGGCAAGGTGATTGAACGCGAGTACGACATGGTCATGCTCAACCAGGCTGCTGTTCCTCAGCCCGATCAGAACCACATGAGCTCCGTGCTCAACGTGGCGCAGTCTCCTGGCGGCTGGTTCATGGAATATCACCCCAAACTGCGCCCAATGGACAGCCCCACTGACGGCATCTTCTTTGCCGGCGCTTGCCAGGGTCCAAAAGACATCCCTGCCAGCGTCGCCCAGGGTTCTGCGGCTGCTTCGCGCGCCTCACGTATTTTGCACTCGGATAGTTGGCAGATCGAACCAACTGTTGCCGTCGTTTGGCCGGATCGCTGTGTGAGCGCAAAAGGCCAGGCCTGCGGCATCTGCGCCCGTGCCTGCCCCTACGGAGCCATTGATTACACCAAGGGTTTGGCAGCAGAAGTGATCACCGCCAAGTGCCACGGCTGCGGTGCCTGTGTTGGCGAGTGCCCGCACGACTCGATCACCCAACTCCACTATACAGATGCCCAGGTTTTGGCGCAAATCCGCACCCTGTTGGCAGTCGAACCCGAGAAGAAGATCCTTGCATTCCGCTGCCAGTGGTGCTCTTATGGTGGCGCGGACCTTGCCGGCACCTCGCATTTCGAGTACAGCGCCAACGAACGTGGTTTGCGCGTGATGTGCTCGGCGCGTATGGATGCCGACTTGATCTACGAAGCCTATCGCCTAGGTGCTGGAGCCATTCTCTACTCCGGGTGCCATCCACAGGATTGCCACTACATCACCGGTCAGATCGCTGGCGCCAAACGCGCCGCACGACTTGAAAAGATGTTTGAACGCATGCAAATGAGCCCCGGTCGCTTCCGCGTGGAGTGGATCAGCGCTGCTGAGGGCGATAAATACGCCCGCGTCATCAACGAAATGCAAGCCTCGCTGGATGCTATCCCTGAGGATGTCTTGAAGGCTGAGATTGAGCGCATAAAACCTGAAATGGCGAAGAAACTGACCAAGTTAGGGGACGTGCCTGGAGTTTCCCAGGCAATGGTCCAGGTTGACTTCATCGTTGATGAAATGATCGGCAGGAAGGTGGCGGCATGAGCGGTTTCACTGACCCCAACGCCCTCGCCGAACGCGTCAAAGCCATCCCCGGTGGCGACATGCTGATGATGTGCTACTCCTGTGGCACCTGCACCAGCAAATGCATGATCCAGACCAAACTTGAAAGCAGCTACAACCCGCGGCGACTGATCCGCGAGGCGGTTTTCAACCTGGACGACGTCGCCTTCGCCGACAAAACCACCTGGCTTTGCACTGCCTGCGACCTGTGTTATCCCGCCTGCCCGCAAAAAATCCACATTTCCGGCGTGATCAACGCGGTCAAGGCCCTGGCAGTCGCGAGCGGAAACAAAACGCCTTACCAGGTTGCCAAAGTGGATGAATCTACCTGCGTCGCCTGCGGCTTGTGCGTTAAGGTCTGCCCTTACGAAGCCATCAGCCTGACCGATAAGCGCGTCGCCTTCCGCGGCACCATCACGGTTGCATCGGTGGACGCTGGTAAATGCATGGCTTGCGGAATGTGCACGGCTGCCTGCCGCTCCACATCCATCCGCCTGACGGAAGACTACAACGATGCCGAAATGATTGACACACTCTGGTCATGGCTGGGCACAGAAAGGGTATCCTCATGAGCGAGACACCCAAATTAGTCCTTTTTCAGTGTCAGTGGTGCCTCTTCGCGCCGGCAGACCAAAAATGGGTCGACACCCAACTGCCCGAAAACATCCACCTTGCCAAGGTGCCCTGCACCGGGCGCATCAATCCGCTCTACATCCTGAACGCGGTTCAGGGTGGTGCGGACGGTGTGATGGTCAGCGGCTGTTTGCCCGAGCAATGTCACTTTAAAACCGGCAACATCGCAGCTAGACGTCAATTGGAAGAATTCTCCGACTATCTCGATCACATCGGTTACGAACAGGATCGCATCCGCTTCCTCTGGCTGGACCTGCAGGATCGCGGCATCATCCAAAAGGAATTGGCTTCCTTCGAAGCGCAAATTACCTCCCTCGGACCTGCCAGCAACCTTGCAACGCGAGTAAGTGAATCAGCTGGAGGTGCCAATGCCTGATATCGACGCCCTCAAGGCTGAAGCCAAACGCATTCTGAACGAAGGAGTGGTAGAGATGGTCATCGGTTTCAAAGCCGGCGACACTCCCCTCCACCCGCAGCCAGCCTTTTTCAAGACCGCTGAAGAAGTGGATCAACTGGTCTATGATGGTCTTTGCCAGAATAATCTTGCCACCTACCTTACCCGCTTCCCCAAGACCCAGAAGATCGGCATGTTGGTTCGGGGTTGCGAGAACCGCTCTGTGAACGCCTTGGTGTTCGAAGGGCAGCACCCAAGAGAAGCTATCTACCTGGTCGGCGTCCCTTGCGAAGGGATCATCGATTGGCGAAAGATCGTTGAGCAAACCGGCGAAGAAGTGATCAGCGTGTCCGAGCAAAGCGACAACACCATCCTGGTCGAAGCGAAGTCCGGTTACTTCTCACTTGAAAAAGCCAGCCTTCTTCATGAAAGCTGCGCCCGCTGCATCCATCCGAACCCGATCTCTGCTGACATCGTCATTGGTGATCTCCTGCCTGAAGGCGATCCAGCGCTGGCACGCGAAAAAGTCGCTGCTTTTGCGGAACTGCCCCTGCCTGAACGGCACGCCTGGTTCCGACAGGAAGCTGAACGCTGCATCCGCTGTTATGCTTGCCGCGAAGCCTGCCCGATGTGCTACTGCGAAGAATGTTTCGTGGACCACATCACTCCCCGTTGGACCGAGAGTGGCACCACACCCGCTGGCATGCAAGGCTGGCACATCGTGCGCGCCTTCCATCAGACCGGACGCTGCACCAGCTGTGGAGCTTGCGAGCGCGCCTGCCCGATGGATATCAAGATGACCTATCTGACCGAGAAACTCAACGACGACATGCGCCGGAAATACAACTTCGAAGTTGGTCTGGATGCCACCACTCCGCCGCCTTTTTCAACCGTTACCCTGGACGATAAGTCCCGCTTTGTGATTTGAGGAGAGCCAACATGAACCTGATCCTCAAAAAAGACCATTTGACCGACCTGCTGAATGCCTTGCGCCAGGATTACGAGGTTTTCGCCCCACAATCCTTGCAGAATTTCACCCATTTTCTGCCTTTGGAAGATGGTTTTGAGCTTGCGTTCGATAAGGCTCACAACACACGTATCCCGCCAAAAGCCCTGTTTTTGCCAACCTCTGAAGCGCTCTTGAAGTTCACCCGTTTCGGCGGATACCAACAGATCCCCTCTGAAACCACTCCTCGAATTATTTTTGGCGTTCGTCCCTGCGACGCGCATGCCATGACCATGCTCGATACAGTTTTTGAGCAGGAACGCTACACCGACCCACACTGGCAAGCCCGCCGGGATGCCACGGTTGTGGTCGGTCTGGGCTGCCACGAACCCTGCCAAACCGGTTTTTGCACCACCGTC
>CAYUGV010000003.1:0-16669 GCA_964444335.1 uncultured Anaerolineaceae bacterium
TTCACGCCGGAGTGGCGGAACTGGCAGACGCGCTACGTTCAGGGCGTAGTGAGCACAGCGCTCGTGAGAGTTCAAATCTCTCCTTCGGCACCAAAGACCTCCTTCATCGGAGGTCTTTCATTTCCCCAAATGACCAATTGCGAAAAAGACCCGTAGTGGTACAATATTTGCAACAAAGGCTGCAATGTTCAAGAAACTGGTCGAAAAACTCAAAATGATCAATTGGGCCGACCGCCGGCTCATCACCGTGGTGGTGATCGTGATTTTGGTGGTCCTCATGATGGATTTTAACAACCGCATGAGCAACATGATCCAGCTCAACCAGATGGAAGCCATCCTGGAGACCAAACTAGTAAACCTCGAGGCTACCCGGCTGGTTGTTGAAGATGACATTGCCTATGCCCAGTCTGATCGCGCCCTGGAAGAGTGGGCACGTGAAAAGGATCGCCTGATCGCCGAGGGCGATCATCCGATCATCATCATGCCCCCAAGCGATTACACGCCCGTCCCCACCGTAACACCCAAACCCGCAACTGTCGTCCTTACACGCCTTGAGATCTGGAAAGAACTGATCTTCGGCAGCGCGGACTTGCCTTAAGCCTCTGTCCCTTTCCAGTCCAACAAAATAACATACTCTGAAAGCGAGATCGCTTCGCATAAGATGCTCGCGATGACGGGCTTATAAGGCGATAGCGCTGTCCAAAAAATGAATTTGGGTTCCTGCCCGGCGTTCTCGGGTATAATCTTCAGGTTATGGATCTCAAAGAACTCACTCAAAAGATGAACGATCTCGTGCGCCATCATGGTTGGTACGAATCCGATTCGCCCAAGCAGCAGACCGCCCGCAACCTGGCAATCTCGCTCAGTTTGGAGGCTTCTGAGGTTCTGGAGCATTTTCAATGGTCCCCCGAAACCAGCGACCCTGAAGCGCTGCGCGGAGAACTGGCAGATGTGGCGCTGTACCTGCTCCAACTTGCCAGCGTGGCAGAGATCGACCTCGAAAAAGCAATTCTGGACAAGATCGAAGCAAACTGGGATCGAACCTGGTCAGAAGAGAGGGATCCAGCATGAAAGTAGCTGTTTTCGGATCTGCCAATGCTCATGAAGGCGAGGATCTATACAGCCTTGCTTATCAGCTCGGAAAATTGCTTGCCGAGGCTGGTCATACCGTCATGACGGGCGGCTATTGCGGGACGATGGAAGCGACCTCCCGTGGCGCGGAAGAAGCCGGCGGGCATACGGTTGGCGTAACTTCCGAAGAGATCGAAGCCTTTCGCCCCGGTGGGCCCAACGCCTGGGTGCGCGAAGTCATCCCAAGCGTCACGCTGGGCGACCGCATTGCCATCCTCACCCGGCAGGCGGACGCCTTTATCGCGCTTCCTGGGGGTGTTGGTACGCTGGTGGAAGTGGCTATGTCCTACAATCTGATCGCCATCGGCGCCATCCGGGTGCGCCACCTGATCGTGATCGGCGAAGGCTGGAAGCAGACCTTCGAAGCCTTCTTTAATGGGCAGGGCGCGAGTGTGAACGCCTCGACCCGTGCTATTTTAAAATTCGCTGCGGATGCTGAAAGCGCTGTGGCCTTATTACATCAAGAAAAAGAGTGAATATGGAAGACAAAAAATTACCCAGCAGGCAAGAAAATTTCTCCGAGTGGTACAACCAACTCGTACTCCGGGCAGAATTGGCCGATTATGCCCCCGTGCGCGGCTGCATGGTGGTGCGCCCCTACGGTTGGGCATTATGGGAGAACATCCAGGCTGCCCTCGATAAACGCTTCAAGGCCACCGGGCATGTCAATGCCGCCTTCCCGATGCTGATCCCGCAGTCCTTCATGACTAAGGAAAAGGAGCACGTCGAAGGCTTCTCCCCTGAACTGGCAGTAGTAACCCACGGCGGCGGTCAGCTTTTGGAGGAGCCGCTCGTGGTTCGCCCGACCTCTGAGACGATTATTGGCACCATGTATGCCAAGTGGATCCAGAGTTATCGCGACCTGCCTGTGCTGATCAACCAGTGGGCGAACGTGGTCCGTTGGGAAATGCGTACCAAGCTCTTCCTGCGCACGCTTGAATTCTACTGGCAGGAAGGTCACACCGCCCACGCCACCGAAAAGGAAGCCGCCGAACACACCCTGCGTATGCTCGACGTTTACGCTGACTTTGCCATCAAAGAAGCCGCGGTTCCTGTTCTGGCTGGGCAAAAATCCGAGACCGAAAAGTTCGCAGGGGCTAAGGCTACTTATTCGATTGAAGCGATGATGGGCGACACCAAGGCGCTTCAGGCGGGCACTTCGCATTTCCTCGGGCAAAACTTTGCCAAGGCGTTTGACATCAAATTCCTCGACGAGAACAACCAATTGCAGTACTGCTGGACGACTTCCTGGGGCGTCTCGACCCGCTTTATCGGCGCCATCATCATGACCCACGGCGACGACCAGGGGCTCGTTTTGCCACCAAACCTCGCACCTCACCAGGTGGTAATCGTGCCCATCTATCGCAAGGATGAAGAAAAAAACCTGGTGATGGAGACTGTCGACAATATCGTACGTGGATTAGGGAACCTGCGCGTCTTCGTAGACCGCCGTGAAGGTGTCACGCCTGGCTTCAAGTTCAACGACTGGGAACTGAAGGGTGTGCCGCTGCGCATCGAAGTCGGTCCGAAGGATGTACAAAATGGCACGCTCGCGCTTGCCCGGCGGGACATCCCCGGCAAGGAAGGCAAACGCTTCATCCCGATGGCAGGCTTTGAACAGGCTGTGCCGGCTGCGCTGGCTGAGATTCAAACCAACATGCTTGCCAAGGCGACGAAATTCCGCGATGAGCATATCTTTGAGGTTACTGACTACGATGAGTTCAAGGATGTGGTTGAGAACAAGGGTTGGGCTAAAGTTTGGTGGTATGACGATGCCGAAAACGAGGCCAAGATCAAAGAGGAGACCAAAGCCACTCTGCGCAATCAAGCCCAATCAGAAGGTGAAGGCGTCTGCTTCTTTACTGGCAAGAAAACCAACAAACAGGTCTACTTCGCCAAGGGTTATTGAGATCGGTTTTTTTGCTGTGAATACAGATGTCGGGCTGGCGTTTGCTTAGCCCGACTTTTTTATGGTGGGGTTGGCGTCACAAAACCCGTACCAACCATAACCTCGAGAAAGCAAAACCGCCTGGTAACTCAAGTCATTCTGAGCCTCTCCTGCCCTTGTGTCTTTTTACAAGGGTTGCGAAGAATCTGATTATTAATGGACAGATGCTTCCCGCAAGGGGACGCAAGCAGTCGCTTCGCTCAGGATGACAGCAGGAACTTCGCTCCTCGCGATGATAGATGGCAGTTGTAGCGACAAGTCCAGGCAGCCCATGTTTTCCTACCTGGCAATTCACGCTATAATTTTGTCATGGCTGCCATTGACCTCACTCGTCTAAACAAACAAATTGAAGGATTGAAGGAAGTCTTCGGGCAACCCGTCGAGTTTCGCAGGCAATTCCACGAAATCCTCCAGTTTTATCACCGCTACGCGCATCGTAAACACAAAGATGCTGTGCCAATCAGTTTCATGCGTGTCTATGACCTGCCTGAGCAGATCCTTCCGCAAATTGCTAATGGGCTCAGCCTGAAGGCACGCCAGGACGCGAACGAGACTCTTGCGGTCGTGGACGAACTTTGGAAGGATGATCATTTTGAAGCGCGCGATCTCGCGGCATACTTATTGGGGCAGGTTCCCCTTACGGCCAGCAAGGAGATCTATGACCGCATCAGGCAGTGGTCGTCAGCGCCAATGGACCGGGCGGTGGTTAACGCTATTTTCAGTAAAGGCAGTCAGCGCCTGCGCTCGGAGGACCCCGAGGGATGGACTAATTTCATAGGCAATCTGCTTGCCGACCCGATCGAACGCACTCAAAACCATGGTCTTTATGCCCTCTCGCTCCTGGTAGAACAGTCACATTCAGACCAATTGCCGCGCTTCTTTCGTTGGATTCGACCTTTTATCCAAAGCGATCAAAGCTTGATCCAACCCAACCTCAGCCAGGTGATTGCGGCTTTGGCATTCCGATCACCCACAGAAACAGCTTACGTGCTCAAAGAAGTGATGTCGGATACGGATGGCAGCGCCATCGAAGGGCGTGTCCGCTCTTACCTGCAATATTTTGATGAGGAGATCAGCCAAAGTTTGCTGACTTCCATCCGCATGCATCAAAGGCGCACGAAGTTGGGACTGTGAACTTGTAACACCAGGTAAATCGATACAATGCTTCCCAAATCAGGTTTTACAGCCTCCAAGCTTTTCTCCTCACTGATCGCCATAATCGCCCTCGCGTCATTTACGGCATGCACGCCAGCGGAAATGACTGCGCCCTTAGCCGCCCCAACCCCGACCTCAACCAATGCCATACCAACTCCATCCCCGACTTATCCACCAACTCCCACAATCCCACCGACTCTTATCGTCCAGGAGACCACTCAACCAAGCCCGACTGCTGTGGAAGAGAGCGCACTTCCACCTTCCGCTATGATCACCAGCATCAGCGGTCACGTGCAAACTTATGAACTGGGCTGCGAGGCAAGCGCCGCGGTGGATTGGGCGGGATACTACGATGTACTGATCTACGAGTCGACCTTCCAGTTTGGGTTGCCCCTCTCCGATAATCCTGAGTTGGGTTTTGTTGGGAATGTAACCACCGATGGCTGGGGGCAAATACCGCCGGATGCGTATGGCGTCCATGCTGAGCCAATCGCAGAATTGTTAAGAGAGTATGGTTTGCCAGCCCAGGCGGTGAAGGGGATGACGCTCGAGGATGTAAAAGCCGAGCTGGCTGAGGGCGATCCCATTATCGCGTGGGTGATTGGCAACATGGTTTATAGTGCCCCGGTCAAATATGTCGACAAAGCAGGCAACGCAGTAACCGTTGCGCCTTACGAGCACGTGGTCATACTCACCGGTTATGACGAAGCCAATATCACCTACATGAATAATGGGAACTTTTTCTCTGTTCCGGTTGATGTGTTCCTGACATCCTGGGGAGTCCTCGGAAACATGGCTGTCATTTATGAATAGCGTAAAAGCACAAAAAAATCCGCGGGTTTCGCGGATTTTTTTGTGGTGGTAGCAAGTGTTACATATTCGAAGAGCGGAACCAGCGGTAATTCAGAACGCGCAGTTCTTCAGCCGTCGGCATTGGATAGTAACGCATTTCCTTTTTGTTGCCAACATAAAAACCATTCTTGATTGAGCGATACTGAACGTTCGGGTTGTGCGACCGGTCGACCATCTTGGTCGTGGCAAACTTGGTTTTAACATCCGTCAGGCATTGGCGCAGGTGGTCCTGGTTACCATACTGCATGTTGATCATAATGCCCATCTCGGGATCATCCGCCAGCTCTCCCAGTTGCAGTTCGGTAAAGACAAGCGCCGGAACAGTGACCAATGAGACTGGATTGCGAACCAATTGATCAAGGAACTGGATGGGGCCGAGGCGGCTAACCACGAGTGGCGCGACCGGTGCAATTTCCTGGTAGAGATGAAGCTGACCAGTTCCATCCGGGATATCCTCCGAGGGAGCAAGGTCAAGTGTGTATCCGTCCTGAGTAGTAAGAAACAGGTGCTGCAGAGCGCTGAGCTTGATGTGTTCCAGGGCGCGATAAACCGAAATATACACAGAGGATTTCAAGCTGCCGTCATCATGGGGCACGCATCTCGCAAAAGCTTCATCGATTTTGAAATATGGATTTCGATAGGTCGGATCAACCTCAAAGAAAATCGCTTGACCGCGTGATTTCTTAGCCGACCCGAGCGCGTAATAAGAACCGAATTCTTCTGGTGAAAGCATGGAAGCAATCAGCGCCTCAGGAAACAAGGATAAGTACAAGTGAATAGTCATAATGTTCTCCAATTCCGATTCTTATTACTAAACAATCCAGGGAAATGAACCAATCTTTCGAACTTGTGTCCATTTATTTCCATGATAATTCTACCCCATAATTTACTGATTTTGCCGGATTCTGCTTTGAAAAATCCAATTTGTTTGTAAACAAAAAAAGCACCTGCTGTAAACCAGACAGGTGCCTTGGATCTCAGAATAGCAATACTACTGCTTTTCAAGCCAATCAGCAGCTCTATCCAAACCTGTTTCCGTGAGAATGATGCGTCCTTCAGCGGCGTTTTGCAGGATCACGCGCAGTTCATCATCATCCTTGCCAAAAAGATCCTCAATCGCGATCGTTCCGCCCAGGATCTGCTCAATGTAAGCGCGCATTTCCGCGGCGTAAGTTGGGCTTGAGTCGTCCCCCACCGGATAGGCAAGCGCAACTTCAACTGCAGCAGTCTCCGTTGCCTGGGCAACCGGATAAGGTTCCGCGGGCGCCTGGACTTCGGTTGCGGCTGGCGGCACAGTTGTGTTCTCAACTTGACCGCTGACAACCGGCAGGTTAACTGTCGTTTCAGTGGGCTCTTTCTTTCCACAGCCAGATAAGAGCAAGCTCACGACAAGCAAACTGGTCAACAGAATGGTTTTAATTTTCATTGGATTCCTTTCCGTCCATCTTACTTCGATGACAGTGAAATGATTATACCAAGCCTGATAATTCTCGCTACCCAATTGGTCGGTGTGTGTAAAGTTTTCTCTATGCCTCAGGAATGATGGCTGTTTCGCTGAAATATTCGTCAGTTAACGCCTGGGCACTCGTATCAGTTTTTACCTGGATTTTTTGGCTCAGGAGCGGAAAGTATGGACGCAGTTGCTCCAACATTCCCCTGCCCACCCGTTGAATGGAAAAATGGGCGTTTTTAGCGCAGCGCAGTTTGATGAAATGGAATAGTTCCCGTAAATTAGCGCGGCAGAGAACCCGGCGGTTAAAAGCATTTGGCACCACATAGGCTGCCACCTGCGGATTCCAGGCAGCCAATTTTTCATATAAGGTTGCAGCCGCGTTCATTGCCTCGCGGTAACGTGCTTCAAAGCCAGCTTCTGTGATAGCTTTAGGCAGCGCGTAACCTAACCTGGTCGTGAGGTCCTGGACCGTTTGGGTCATCATCCGGTGCCTTTTGAACTCAAAATAAGCGCCCTGATCCATGATCAGGCTAAAGGTCAGGTCAGCGTATTCAAGTTCCCGAATTGGAACATCAAAGTCAGTCATCTCCGCGAACATGGCATCGACCAGGGTTTGTTTTTCCTCCTGGGGCATATTCAACACCTGGTCAAGGCAGACCTGGTAAGAATCGTCGCCAAAACGATAAAGCACCGCCGCCAAAACCCTGTCCTCTGCGCTTTCATCGACTGCTTTAAGGTCGCACCAGGGTGCTCCTGAAATGGTATCGATCTGGTTGGCGCATGCGCGGGCTTTCTCGCGCAGGGGTGGCAGGAAGGCGATCGGATCGGCATACTTGACCAGTGTTGGCAACTCCTGGGTTGCCACACTTTTCATTTCCGCGCCAATCAAACGCACTTCTTCCAGCTCGGACGACAGCATTTTCTTGATGGCATACTCCAAAGCGCGGGCATTGATGGTCAGGCCGACGTTTGCCATGGATGCCGCAGGCAGCAGGAAACGCGCCACATCAACTGATTTCACACGCGCGCGGTTTGCCCAAGCCTTTTCCGACTCGTTCTCACGGCGAGGAGTATTGGCTTCGCCCCAAGGCCGCAGAGCCAGTAGGGCTTCAGCGTAGATTTGGAACAACTTATCCATCAAGGCCTGGTATTCGCCCTCAAAGGGGCTGCCCAACACTTCTGGAGGGATAACGTACGCCTTGGGGTCCCATTCCTGGTAGCGCGTGGATTTTTCGGTGTAGGATGCCAGCCGATTGCCTTCGATCGTCTCGATCGCAAGCCGCGAAACATTCTCAAGCGCCAGGTGGAGCACAGCATGCTCGGCCACACTCGAGTGACCATAACCAACGATCCACTTCTCACTAAATTGCGCGCTTTTTTCGTCGTTGAGTTCCGCAGCGATCACATCAAAAGGTTCAGGTGAGCGCGAAGTCTTGGCAAAGGTGACAGCAATCGTTTCCGCGCTAAACTGACTGGGACTAAGGCGATATACACGGCGGTTAAGGTCCATACTCAAAAATCCTCCTGGTTTGGGCTTCATCGTCTCGAATTTGCGCGATCAATTCTTCCACCTGCTCAAAGCGGCGCTCCGGGCGGAGGAATTTCATAAACTCAATCCGTATGGTTTCGTGATAGATTTTATCGTCAAAATCCAATATCAGTGTTTCCACATTCGGCGCTGCGTCCAACTCGAAAGTCGGTCTGGTCCCAACGTTTGTGACCCCCATTAAAACCTGGTTCTCAAGGAAAACCCGCGTGGCATAAACACCAAAACGGGGCAAAAGCTGTAGGGGCTCTGGAATAAGGTTGGCCGTCGGAAAGCCTAACTTTCTGCCGATCTGTTTGCCATGTTGGATTTCACCCTCCAGGCTGAATGGTCGCCCAAGAAGTTTTGCAGCCCTCTCAACCTGCCCGTCGTTCAGGTTTGACCGGATCAAGTTGGATGAGACGATTTCCCCATCAAGCCTGAAAGGCGCGAAAGCCTCACAAACAACCCCATTCGCCTCGCAAAAGGTTTGGATGAAAGCAAAATCAGCCTTGCGATGCCTGCCAAGGCGAAATTCAGGTCCCACTAGTAGACCGGCAGGTTTCAAAGAGGTGAATAATTGCCGCAGGAAAGCTTCAGCGCTGGTATCCGCCAGGTTTCGGTCAAAAGGCAGAGTCAGCACCAGGTCGACCCCGGCAGCCTGCAGTTGACGTTGTTTTTCCTCCCGCGTGGTAAGTAAGAATGCTTCACTTACATGCCCAAGCACCACGCGCGGATGCGGCCAAAAGGTGAGCACCAGGGTCTGCCCTTTCGACTCTTCTGCTCTTTCTCTCAATCTCTGGATTAGTGCCTGATGGCCACGGTGCACCCCATCGAAATTGCCAATGGTTATCCAGGGGCTCTTCGGGGGTTGTTCAGGCCAGTCAGTGATGAATTCAGTCATTTCTTCCGTGTGCAGGTAAATAAATAGCCCTTCCTGGACTTACCAATCGGGGCTATTTTCATTTCATCTCAAAACTAACTGAAGAAAACTTTCCGGGGTTGCCATTCGTTTGCTTCAGCGTCGTATTCAATCAGTGCCACCAGTTCGCCCTCTTCGCTGATCGCGCGGCCCCACTTTCCGGCTTCAACCACCTCTGGCGCTGCCACACGATGCCCATGGCGAACTGCGTCCACCTGTTCGAATGTGAGCGTGATGGTATACCAGTCGCCCAGTGCTTCAGCCGCCGGGATCAGGTACTTGTACCAATCACCATTGTTAAAAGCATCCTGGAGTTTGCTGAGAGAAACCGCGTCGCGTAAGCCGAATTGCCCATTGCGGGTTCTGCGCAAGCCAACCAGGGTCGCGCCGCAACCAAGCTTCTGACCCAGATCGGATGCCAAAGATCGGATATATGTGCCCGATGAGCAGTGGATATCGATCACGGCTTCAGGTGGATCCCAATCGAGCAATTCGATCGAGTGGACTGTGATCATGCGAGGTTCAAGATCTACCGTCTCGCCATCGCGGGCATAATCATAGGCTTTTCGACCATTAACTTTGATCGCCGAATAGATCGGTGGGGTTTGCTCGAACTCTCCCACGAAAGTATTGAGGGTTTCTTCCAATTCTTCGTAGCTAATGTCCACCGGAGCCCGGCTGGTGATCTCACCTTCTGTGTCGTAGGTGCTGGTGGTAATGCCAAATCGAAGTACGGCCTGGTAGCGTTTGTCAGAAGTGGAAACATATTCGCTCAGACGCACTGCGGGTCCAATCAGGACGACCAAAACGCCTGATGCCCGCGGGTCAAGCGTGCCGGTATGACCAGCGCGTCGAATATGGGTGCCAGCGCGGACCTGTTGCACCACGTCATGCGACGTCATGCCAACAGGTTTATCGACGACTAATACTCCGGAAACACTATTAGCCAAATTGCTTCGATCGTTAATTTGCATATCAGTCATTTGCATCTCTTTCAACCCAGTTCGACCCGAGTTCTTTGAGGTATCGCTCCGAGCTTTTAATCACATTCTCTTGAATTCTCTCTGAATTCCCTTCAACATCAGCCCCCGCGGCAGCTTTATGACCTCCCCCCCCAAATTCTCTTGCGAGTTTCGACACATCCACACCTTCCACCGAGCGCCAACTGATCTTAACCCCGCCTTCTTGTTCCACAAAAAGGATGGTCATCAGCGGACCTTTGATCGCAGAAAGGATGTTGATCAAGTCAGCATCATCGTTGCCCTGATAGCCTGAAATGATTCTATCATTAAGTGTTAATGAAGACCATACAATTGGGCCAGTTTGTCGAATTTTCGACAAGCCTTGTCCCCAATAAAGCGCTTCTGCCAAAGTCTTGTCGCTCAGGGTTTTGAGGTAGACGTCATGAAAGTCAGCGCCTTTTTCCATCAGATCCGCTGCAGCACGCAAAGCTGCGGGCTGGGTATTGGCGGTGCGAAAACCAATCGTATCGGAGAGCAATCCCGTCAGAAGGCAGGTCGCAGCGTCTTGAGTGATGGTCAGCCCCCAATGCGGCAGGCTATCCACGAGCACCAGGGCAGTCGCTTCAGCCTCAGGCAACACGTACTCCAACTTTCCAAAATCGTCGTGCGTGTTATGGTGGTCGATCACCAGGTCTGGCGAGGGAAGTCCTTCCAGCACCTTACCAATACGCGGCATGTCTGAGCTATCAACTACGATCAGGTAATCGTAATCAGCGGGCACAGAAGTGCGTACATCTGCCGCTCCTGGCAGGAAGGCATATTTCTCAGGCATCCCATCCTGTAAAACAGGAATGACCGTTTTCCCGTTGGCACGCAGCGCGTGCGTCAGACCGAGCATCGAACCGACAGCATCGCCGTCCGGTCGGATGTGCCCCACGATAACGATCTTTTGAGCGACAGCTAACTGCTGGCGGATGGTGTCATCAAGCTGACTATTCATCATAATCTTCGTCAAAGAGATCTTCTTCCAGCTCTGGAAGGTCCTCGTCCGATTCCCAATCCTTGCCGGTGATCTCGTCAAACAAATCTTCATCCCCATCCAGAATTACTTCGTCAGTATCGTCCATTTTTTCCGATTCCTCGTGTAATTTTGCTAACAGGGTGTCTATTCTATCAGCTCTTTCTGGGGTTGGATCCCAAAAAAAACGTAGTCTTGGCATAACGCGCAAGTCCACTTCCTGGGCAATTTCATGCTTTAGATAGCCGCGCGCATGGTTGAGCCCGGCAATCACATCGCGGGAGGATTTTGCGCCATCCAGCGAAGAAACATAGATGTTGGCATAATCCAGTTCGCGATCGACTTTGACATCAGTGACCGAAACGCCAGCCAGGCGCGGATCATCAATTTTGGAAATCAACAAAACCGAAAGAACTTGCTTGATTCGGTCGTTGATTCTTTTCATTCTTAAAGGTGTTGGCATTGCTTTTCTCCTTCGTTACGCAGACGCTTAGCCGCCAAACTTTTCCATTATGAAGCACTCAAACAGGTCACCCACTTCAAAGTCTTCAAAATTCTTAAGCGTAATTCCGCATTCCATGCCCTCACGAACATCGCGCACATCGTCTTTTTCACGGCGAATGCTGGAAATTTCGGCCTTGACCACTTCCACACCGGCACGCATCACGTGCACAGAAGCATTACGGCGCAGCTCGCCAGTCAACACTCGGCATCCCGCTGCAGTACCGCCCTTGGAGACTTTGAAGGTCGCCAACACAGCCGCCTTGCCAATGACACGTTCAACCAATTCTGGTTCGAGCATACCATTAAGTGCTTTCTCGACGTCTTCGAGAAGACGGTAAATGATATTGTAAATACGGATTGACACGCCTTCAACCTCTGCCAAACGGCGCGCGCCAAGGTCCACATCCACATCAAAACCAAGCACAATCGCGTTCGAAGCCGCCGCCAGCATTACGTCACTTTCAGTCACATTGCCAGTTTCAGCATGCAGGATCTTGACTGTCAGACCCTTCTGTTTCTTGCCCAGGTCTTCGAGTTCGTTCATAATAGGTTCAAGAGAACCCTGGACATCCGCCTTCAGGATCAGGCGCAGATCTTTTGCCTGACCGGATTTGTATTGGCTGAAGAGTTCTTCGAGCGTGGCGCGCTTGGTATTCCGCTTCGCTTCGCGCTCAGCCTTGCGCTGGGCAACGATGGCGCGCCCTTCGCGTTCATTCGCGACCACCTGGAAGAGATCGCCAGCTTCGGGCAGCGCGTTGAGCCCCATCACAACCACCGGGGTCGAAGGACCAGCCTTGCTAACGCGCTTGTTGCGCTGATCAAACAAAGCCTTGATCTTGCCAGTGCCCTCACCTGCCACAACCACATCGCCGACTTTCAATGTGCCATTTTGCACCAGCAGAGTTGCCATATTGCCGGTTGATTTATCCAGGTTGGCTTCCACAACGGTGCCAATACACGCGCCTTTGGGATTTGCCTTGATGGTTAATTCGTCAGCAACCAAGAGAATGGTTTCAAGCAGGTCATCCAGCCCGCGTTTGGCTTTGGCAGAAACAGGCATGACGAATGTATCGCCTTCCCATTCCTCCGGCTGGAGGCCGATATCAGCCAGCTGGCGTTTGACGCGATCGGGGTTGGCATCGTTTTTGTCAATCTTGTTCAGTGCCACCACAATCGGCACCTGCGCGGCTTTGGCATGGTTGGCAGCTTCGCGGGTTTGCGGCTGCACGCCGTCATCCGCTGCTACTACCAGCACCACGATATCAGCGCCCTGGGCACCACGGGCACGCATCGACGAAAATGCGGCATGACCGGGAGTATCAAGGAAAGTGATGGTGCGGTCTTTGTGTTGGATCTGGTAGGCGCCGATATGCTGGGTAATACCACCCACTTCGCCCCCAGCCACATCCGTGTGGCGGATGGCATCGAGCAGTGTGGTCTTGCCATGGTCAACATGCCCAAGGATGGTTACGACAGGAGGACGGGATTCGAGGTTTTTGGGGTCTTCTTCCAGAATCACGCGTCTCCACAGTGGGATCTCTCCCTCTTCTTCAACAACAACTTCTTCCTGTTCGAGTTGGGGTTCATAACCAAGTTCGGTCGCGACCACAGCCGCGGTATCAAAATCGATCTGTTGGTTGATGCTCGCCATGACGCCATTGGACATCAGGATCTTGATGACTGTCACTGCGCTGGTATTGAGTAGCCCTGCCAGTTCTCGAACCGACAGACTATAGGGAAGTTGAATCGTTTTTTCTTCAGTTTTGCTCATATCTACTCCGTCTCTCTTTAACGGTCACTTGCTCACAACCCCTCCGGACGCCATACACGAGCAAAACAAGGTATTTCAGGCGGTCATTGATTCCTCGTCTGAAGCCTCGCCTTCCGGCAAAGTCTCCATAAAAGTTCTCAATGCTGCCAGGTCTTGCTCCTGGATGGTGGTCCGCAGTGCATTTGCCAGTGAACCCTTCAAAGCTTTGACCCAACAACTCTTTTGGTCATGAAGATAGGCTCCACGACCCGGGAGTTTTCCGCTGAGGTCAATCACCACGCCCTCAGAGCCGCGAACGACGCGGGTAAGCTGCCTTTTGGGCAAAACCTGCCTGCATCCGACGCAAGTCCTCTGAGGGACGTGCTTAACTTTTCGTGCGGTTTTAGCTGCCACCTTTACTCTGCTTCATCACACCAGCTTTTACCATTCACCCCAGTCATCGTCGTTGCGATGTTTGTGTTTCACATAGGTCGCATCGCGATCGGGGTCGTATTCCACAGTATAACCTTTGCGCTTCTTGCCTTTTTTCTTCTTATCACCAGGCAAGCCATTCTCGTCCTCTTCTTCAGAAGTTTCGCTTGTGCGGCGTAAGGTGTCCATCTGGAAGAGTTCTTCGAAGGATTTGTCTTCCGCGACAGGTTCAACAGTCTTCTCCGCTGTGGCAGTCTCTTCAATCTCTTCCGGTTCAAGCACCTCAGCAACAGTTTCTGGTTCTTCAACAGTCTCAGGTACCACAATTTCTACTGGTTCTTCAACTACCGGTTCAACTTCAACCACCGTTACCACTTCAGGAGTTTCAACTTCAACTGGCTCGGTCTCGATGACCGGGAATTGATAGCTGCGAACCACCTCGAGAATTTCCTCGTGGGATTTCGGTCCGATGCCATCGATAGCCAGGATGGAGTCAGAATCCAACTTGACCCGCAAAACGAGATCGCCAAAGGTATCCATGCCGGCAGACTGCAACAACACCTGCAGGTGCTCTTTGAGCGTTGGTACATCGAAGATGCTGAGCTGGAACGCACGGGGATCAATCGATTCCCGCATCTTGCGGATCTCAGCCTGGCGGGCATCTTCTTCGACCTTGCGGTCGGCTTCGCCGCGCTTTTCAACCCGATCAACAAAACGTGCGATCAAGTTGCTGTCGTCCAGGTTGAGCACCCGACCTTCGTCTTTTTGCTGCAGCAAAGCTTCCACTCTTGCCATGGTGTCAGCTTCTTCAGCTGCCAATTTGGCAAGGCTTGGGTCCTTACGCAGTTGCGCCAGCGCCTTGCTGGCAGCTTCAGAGACACTCATGATGTCGATCCGCCAACCAGTTAGCTTGGCTGCCAGGCGGGCATTCTGCCCTTCGCGTCCGATGGCAAGGCTGAGTTGATCCTCAGGCACCACCACCATGGCGGTTTTGTCATCGCCTTTACCGTGGTTCAGGTACACGCCTGAAACGCGGGCCGGGCTGATGGCTTTGCTGATATAAATTGCGGCATCAGGATTCCACTCAATCACATCGATTTTCTCGTCGTGCAGTTCGCGCACGATAGCCTGGATGCGGACGCCTCTCTGCCCCACGCAGGCGCCAACCGGGTCAATACCCTGCTGGGTGGCGGAAACAGCCACCTTGGCGCGCTGACCAGGCTCACGGGCGATCGAACGGATCTCGACGATGCCGTGGTAAATCTCGGGAACTTCGTTCTCGAGCAGCCGGCGCAAGAAGTTGCGATGGGCTCGTGAAAGCACGATCTGCAGCCCCTTGGGCAGGTCTTTGACCTCAGCCACGTAAGAACGGATGCGGTCGTGGATGCGGAACCGTTCGGAGGGGATCATATCCTTGCGCTGCATCGTGCCTTCCGCCTTCAGGTCCAAACCAATGGTCGCCTGGCGCGAGTTGACTGCCTGCACGATACCGCTGACGATTTCGCCTTCCTGCTTCTTGAAGAACTCATACTGCTGAGCGCGTTCTGCGTCGCGGATTTTCTGCTGGATCGCCTGGCGGGCAGTTTGGGCTGCTATGCGGCCAAAGTTATCAGGAGTGGATTCCATCATCACCAAATCGCCAAGCTGGCAATTTGGGTCGACTTTGCGGGCATCTTCCAACAGGACTTCAGTCCGCTGGTCAAAGATCTCGTCAGTGACTTCTTTTTCGGCATAGACTGCCACGGATCCCTTGTCGAGATCGATATCGACCCGGACTTCCTGGGCTGTAGACGCGCCAACAGACTTCCGATAGGCGGACACCATGGCAGAGTTGATTGCTCCCATGATCACATCACGGGGCAAGCCCTTGTCTTCCAGGATCTCGTTGAAGGCTAAGGCAAATTCGCTTTTCATGTTTCTTTCCACTCCAAAATTCCACTAAACAAAAAAGTGGACAACTGCCCACTTTTCATCGAGAAAAGTATTCATTTACGAACGGTTATATTCTAACAGATTTGTGCATAAATGCAAGTTTTGAGTGTTTCTCTGCTTGTCCGAGGTGTGAAAATTGGGTGCTTTCTTCCTGAGTTATCCTGGCAGCAATCGATTGAGGCTTGTTTTCTTCAATCACCTACCCAACTACTTTACTGAGACAATATTGGATTGCCCGGCTTTTACCGAGGCTCCGGGATTATTCACAGTGACTTGCTTGTCGGCAGAGAGAAAAATGACCGCAGTGCTGATTGCTTTGACTTCCGGAGATGCTTTAATCCCATTCAAGTCCAGTTTTACCAGGGGGTCGCCAGCTTTAACACGATCGCCCTGTTTCACGAGTGCATGGATACCTTTCCCCCCCAGTTTTACGGTATCCACACCGATGTGGATCAGGATTTCATATTCCCGGTTTTGAACCGCAACAACATGAGCTGTAGGGAAAATCATTACCACCTTGCCATCAATGGGTGAACAGATCAATTCCCCAGTCGGTTCGATAAAGAAACCATCCCCGAGCAATTTTTTGCTTATCGCCTCATCAGGGTAAGCGCTGATCTCAAGGATTGTACCGTCGACAATTGCGACGACTTTGGCTTTTTTGTTGAATAGTTGCATTCTGTTCTCCTGCGTCAGGATGGGCGCGCTTGCGTACATTCATATCAATTTTACGATTAATCCACTTTAGTAAAGAATAAAAGCTTGGCAGTTTCAATAATGCAATTCTGAACACCGGAGCTAATAAAAGTATTAGCGTAATCACAATTCATTGAATCGGCTGGATTATTGCTCGAATCTATCTATTGTCACGTTTTTCCTTTGATTCCCATGTAAAATTCATATTATCTATAATAATCAAATCCTGAGGAGATGGATCAGATGACAGAGAAGAAGTTATGGTGGAAAAATGGCATCATCTACCAGATCTACCCGCGTTCTTTTCAAGACACCAACGCGGATGGCATTGGCGACCTGACCGGCATCATCCAGCATCTCGATTACCTGCAGGAGCTTGGCATCGACGG
>CAYUGV010000003.1:16769-19654 GCA_964444335.1 uncultured Anaerolineaceae bacterium
CTGGCTGGGAATTCGATGAAAAGCGTGGGCAGTATTATTTCCACATGTTCACGAAGGAACAACCCGACCTAAACTGGCGCAACCCCGATGTGCGTGCTGCCATGCTGGATATCTTCCGCTATTGGCTCAACAAGGGCGTGGACGGCTTCAGGTTGGATGTTTTCAACTGCTGGTATAAGGATGCTGCCCTGCGCGACAATCCCCGGCTGCCTGGCTTGCATCGCCGTCCTTTTGATAGTTATAAACACATTTACGATGTTTCACAACCGGAGATGATCCCTGCCCTCCAGGACATTCGCAAGATCCTGGATGCGTACCCGGAACGCTACGTCGTCGGAGAAACCTTCCTGGCAGATTCTGCCCATGCCCGCACCTACATAGGCGATGATCGCTTGCATGCTGGCTTTGACTACGGCTACGCGAACTCCCCCTTCAGCGCCAAAGCCTTTGGTAAAGCGATCCAATATTGGGATGGTCTCCATGGAGAGAACGCCTGGCCAAATTACTTCCTCAACAACCACGACACTCCCCGTTCCTCCACCCGCTATGCCGGACCCAATGACGATGCCAAATTGAAGCTTTTAGCGACCATGCACCTGACTGTTCGCGGAACCCCTTACCTTTATTATGGTGAGGAGATCGGTATGCGGGATATTTCGCTGTCACGTGGTCAAATCCAGGATCCTGTCGGCAAACGCTACTGGCCTTTCAATAAAGGTCGCGATGGCTGCCGCTCACCCATGCAGTGGGATGCGCATCCCTTTGCAGGTTTCAGCACCACTGAGCCCTGGCTGCCTGTCCATCCCGACTACAAAGTCCGCAACGTCGCCAACCAGACAGGCACCCCTGCCTCTCTGCTCAATTTTTACAAGAGCCTGATTGCCTTACGCAGGGAACATCCCGCCTTGAATGCAGGAAACTTGAGCATGATCGACACCGCAGAGGATGACCTCCTCGTTTACAAGCGTTTCACTTCCGAAGAGACAATGTTGGTTGTGCTCAATTTCTCAAAACGCGTCCAGAGTTTCACCCTCCCGGTGGATGAGTTCAACCACTGGGATCTGATCTTTAGCGGCAACGAACCACTCACCAGCCACATGACAGACTCAACCCTGGATCTGCCACCATATGGCGTAGCAATTCTGCTTTCGAGAACTGCCTGACGAGGAGAAAATGTCCAGCAGTACCGCCCTGTCCGAATTGGTCGCCCCGTATGTAAACGGGTCCACACCGGCTGACCAGCCTCAGACAGGGCTACCATTGGATCGCTTTTTGCCGCCATATTATCCGGGTTCAATGTCCGCCTGGCTGCAGCGTTTTGCCCCGCCAAATAGCCTGGTGCTGGATCCATTTGGCCAGGATCCATATGTCATCCTGGAGTTGGCTCGGGCAGGCCACCGGGTGGTGGTAAGCGCCAACAATCCCATCGCCGCCTTCATCCTCGAAGTGATGGCATCCGCGCCAACTGCAGAAGAGATCAGTGAAGCAGTCCACGCTTTTGCAAACATCAAGTCAGCAGAGGGTTCACTGCTTGAGGACCAGATCAACGCGTATTACCAGGTAGACTGCCCCAATCAAGAGTGTCAGCAGCTCGATGTTAAGCCAAAACTCCAGGTCGACTACCTCGTTTGGGCGGAAGACGCCGCTGAACCGGTACTTGCCTTTGGCAGTTGCCCGGGTTGCGGCAAGCAAGCAGAATATCCGCTCACCCCGGAGTTGCTTGCCAGCAAAGAACCTCTGCCTGCCCTAAGCGTGCTCAAAGCGCGCCTGCTTGAGCTTTCGGCCAACCCCGGCGACCCAATGCGCGATTTAATGGCCGATGTAATTGCTTTCTACCCGCACCGCAGCCTTGCATCCCTCCAGGCGATGCTAAGCCGGCTCGACAATCCCACGATTACACTGCGCCAGCGCACGCTTCTGCGAGCTCTGATCCTCAGCACCGCTGATCGGATTAACTCGCTCTGGACACACCCCGGCGGTCGCAGCCGGCCACGCCAGCTTTTACGTCCACCGCTTTTCCAGGAGCTCAATCCGTGGCAAGCCTTGCTGGCAGCCCAAAAAGCCTGGAGCAAGATCGAGCAAGTTGTACCGCTGCGAGAGTGGCCAGCCTTGCCACCTCAAAAAGGCGGCATCAGCATTTTCCGTGGACGCTTGCGCGAACTCGATCCTCCCATTGCTCCCGGATCGGTGGACGTGGTGATCACCTCCCTGCCGCGCCGCAACCAGGCCTGGTGGAACCTGAGTGGTTTATGGAGCAGCTGGCTTTGGGGGCGGGAAGGCAGCGACACCCTGCGCAATAGCTTGCTGAAGCAGCGCTACGACTGGACCTGGCATTCCACCGCCTTGCAGAAGGTGCTATCGCAGCTCGGAAAGATACTGCGTCCGGGCGTGCCTGTTTTGCTCCAGGTAACCGAGCTCGACCCAATGTTCACCATGGCTGGTCTCCTTGCAGCCCAGAACGCTAGTCTGACGTTGCACCAATTGGCTGGCAACGGCGACATGACCGTGCTGCAGACCGCCTGGCGATTCGGTCGCATCAACAGGCTAAGCAGCCAAAGCACATCACTCACACAAGCGGTCAAAAGAGCAGGCATACAGTTCCTGCAGAGGATTGGCGAGCCAGCGGAGTATTTGCGGCTGTTTAGCGCCGTTGTAGTCACGCTCCTCTCAGAGGGTCTGTTGGAAGGACGTCCCGGTCCAGGTGAGACCCTCAACGAATTACAGGAGGAGATCGACAAAGCGCTGACGGATCCGGGCACTTTCTCGCGCTTCAATCCAGGCATTTCAGCCGATTCTGGCTTATATTGGCTGGTTGATGCCGGTGCCAGTGCTCAAACCGCTGCGGATCGCGCGGAAAGAGCCATTTTGAATGCCCTCCAAAACCA
>CAYUGV010000003.1:19754-24034 GCA_964444335.1 uncultured Anaerolineaceae bacterium
CTCAAACCGCTGCGGATCGCGCGGAAAGAGCCATTTTGAATGCCCTCCAAAACCAACCATTACTTTCGATGAAGGATGCTTTGACGGCAGTCAACCTGAAACTCCCGGGTCTCCAAAACGTTGAAATGGAGATGATACAGGCTATTCTCGAGTCTTATGCCGATCCCACCCCCGATTTCAAAGCCTGGTCGCTGCGAGCATTTGAAGCCACAAGGGAACGCGAGAAGGACCTGAAAACGATCATTGAGTTGATTGAATCCCTGGCAAATCGTCTTCGCATGGCGCGTGAGATAAAAACTGAATCAATCCATTGGCTTGGGAACGATGGCGTGCCGGAGTTCACTTTCTTCCCGATCATTACCACCGAGTTTTCGGATCTGCTAATCCGTCACCAGGATCTGCCTGGCAAAAAACTGATTGTGCTACCAGGCAGCCGCGCTAACCTCGCTGCCTTCAAACTGCGTCGCGATCCGCATCTGCAATCGCTCAAAACGGAAAATTGGAATATTGTTAAATATCGCCAGTTGCGCAACCTGAGCGATAATCCGCTCCTCACCCGGGAGTTATTCACCACTCAGATAACTGGCGATCCGCCCGAATACCGCTCGACCCAATTAGCTTTGTTCTAGTGATCTATTGATAAGAAAAGGTCGAGCTCCTAAATGGAGCCCGACCTTTGTTTGCGATTTACGGTGAGCCTGGAGTTGGCTCGTCCGGCGCGGGTGTGGGCGTTTGCGTCGGAACGAACGTGGGGGTCACGGTCGGAGTTTCCGTCGGAGTGGGTGTCAGCGTTGGGGTTGGAGTTGGCAGCTTGAAATAAATAGTGTACTTTTTCTGAACCTCGGTATTTTGGGTGCTGTGCAGAGTCACGCGCAGCGTGATCACCTTCCCATCCAGCTCACTCACGTCCCATTCCGTCAGCACGCCCGCGCTGCGCATAGGGGTAGTGATCCAATCTTCCTGCAGTGGGTTCCACTGGCTCGGATTCTCGCCTTCGCCCCAGTGCAGTTTGTACTGTTTGAAGTTCGCCGTGGCATCCACCACACCCACCACCTTGAACGGATTCTCGATGATAGCGTCTTGCAGACCCATGATGTCAATGATCGGGCGGGGGTCATCCAGCCTGCACTCCCTCTCGGGTTTGATGACCAGAGGATCCGGGAAGCCGTAATTATCCGCCCAGGCTTTGCCGGCATCCGTATTGAGCCACTTGATGGCATCCTTGTCTTCTACGTTGATGGTCAAAGCTTCCTTGGTGAACTCAGAGCATGCAGGTGAAGCCTGCAGCCCGGTCCAGGAATCGATCATGCTTTTGACCCAAAGATCTTCTTCCTTGGGTAGCGGACCCTGGTCCGAGGCGAAGACTTCCGTGCGCTGGCTGGGGCAGTATTCACTGGGAATAGTACCCGATACGGAGCAAATGGTCATATCCACCACATCTGACGGCCGGGCGAAAGCAGTCGCGCTGCCCCCTCGTAGTTGTTGGATGCCGATCTGCATGATGTTCGCCCAGATCGGCGCAGCGCCGCTCACTCCGGAGGTATTGATCATAGGGGTGTAATCAGCGTTTCCCACCCACACCCCAACCAGTAGATCCGGGGTATAGCCGACCGTCCAGTTGTCGCGATAGTCGTTGGTGGTACCGGTTTTCACCGCCGCCTGGAAAGGCAGAGCCAGTACGGAGTTGGTGCCAAACATCGGCGCGCGAGCGTTGTTGTCGGAAAGGATCGAAGAGAGCAGGTAAGCGTGTGCCGCCCGCACCACTTGTTCTCCACTGGTCGGAGTATATTCATAAACCACGCTGCCCTTATGATCCACCACCTTGGTGATCGCCACCGGTGCCACTCTGCGCCCCTCATTCGCCAGTACCTGGTAAGCGCCGGTAAGTTCAAGCAGGCTCACTTCGCCACCGCCCAATGTCAGCGAGAGCCCATAATCAGGTCGGTTCAGGCTGGTGATGCCCAAACGGCGCGCCAGGTTGATAAAGCCATCCGGGTTGGGCGTGGTGGGGTCGTCGTAAATGCCCACGTACTCGAGCGCTTTCACAGCCGGGATGTTGTACGAATTAGCCAGAGCGTCCCGTACAGTCACAGGTCCGTGGAAGCGGCCATCGTAGTTGACCGGTTCGTAGCGAGGGTTGGTGTCGTTCGGGTCGCCCGAAGGCGGGAAGCTCGCCGGCACGTCCCAGATCAGTGTGCCTGGGGTCCAGTCCTTCTCAAATGCTGCCAGGTAAGTCAGTGGCTTGATCGCAGATCCAGGCTGGCGAGTCTGGGTTAGAGCCATATTGACCTGTCCGCTGATCTCGGGGTTATTGAAGTCTGCCGAGCCTACCATCGAGAGGATCTCACCGGTTTTCGGGTCCATCGCGATCACTGCACCGTTGGTCGCATTATTTTCGGTCATGCGAGCCAGTTGACTGCGAACTGCCTCTTCGGCTTGCACTTGCAAGTCGGGGTCAAGAGTGGTGTAGATCGTAAAACCAGAGCGGTAAATGGTCTGTGAGTCAAATTGCGACTCGAGTAAAGACTGGATGAACACCACCCAATGGGGGAACTTCATCACAATATCCTGTTTCTTAAACTCATAAGCTTCCAACGTATTGGATGCCTCAAGTGTCTGCATCGCGTCCAGGCATACTGGAGTGAGTTCCTCGCCAATGTGGATGCAACCTTTTTCATTGCTGAGCTGGTACATCAACAAAAGTACGGTCTTGTTTCGGTCGAGAGTGGCTTCGCGGTTGGTGTAAATGTCGTATTCTGCCGGCGCTTGCGGCAACCCTGCCAGGAATGAGGATTGCCACAGAGTCAAATCCGCGGCGGTTGTGTTGAAGTACGTTTCTGCCGCTGCCTCAATCCCATAAGCAAAGTTGCCGTAGAAAATCTCATTAAGATACAGCTCCAGCACCTGTTCCTTGGTGTAACGACGCGTGATTTCTGCCGCGAGGATGATCTCGCGTGCCTTACGCTCGTAGGATTGCACAAAGCGTTCGTCCGTCAGCAGCAGCATGCGCGCCAACTGCTGGGTGATCGTGGAAGCGCCCGAAACGATCTCGCCGGAAGTGTAGTTGGTATAGAGCGCGCGCGCTAATGCAAGCAAGTCAAAGCCGGGATGATTGTAGTATTCCTTGTCCTCCGTGGCGATCGTCGCGGCGATCAAGTAGGGTGAGATGCGATCCAGCGGCACATAAGTGCGCTTGCCTGCGTTTGGGTCGACAATCTCGTATAGGATATTGCCGTTGCGGTCGAGGATGCGCGTGGTCTCAAATTGTGAGGCGCGATTCTGTAGCTCGTCCACTGCTGGTAGGGTTTTGGCGATGTCAAAGTACTTGTAGATCGCGAAAGCCGCCACACCCATCATTAGCAGTAAAAAGGCAATTGCCGCAAAAAGCAGCGTTTTACCAAAACAACCACTTTTCTGTTGAGCCTTAGGTGGTTTGGGAGTTTTTTCCTTATTGGGTTTGGTCGCAGGCGCGGGTTTGGGTTGAGCTTGCCTTGTGATTTTCTTCGGTTGGGTATGAGAAGTCACAATAGGTTGGGTGCCCTCTTTCGCCTTTTCGACGTTGTTCACAAAGGCCGTTGAAGCCAGAATGGTGGCTTGTGGGTCAACCACTTCCACCACCTGCGGCAGTGGTTCTGGCAGGGGCTCCACAACCTGGGGTAGGTCTTGTGTCTGGGGAGGGATGGTTGGGATGTCGTCCGGGTTCAGGATGGATTCAGGCTGACCCAAATCCATAACGGTCTGTGGCGCATCGGTCTGCAATTTAGGATCCACCGCCCAATGCCCAGTCGTAAAGTCTGTAATGACTTCCGGTTCCCAATCGGGTTCAGGGAAACTTTCTACTTCTTTAAAGCCAGATAATTCCGCGAAGTGGCTCGAATCTGGCACCGATTCGAGAGTCGGCTCAGGCGCTGGAGTTGGGGTTGCTTCCAGAGCAGGGTCCATCATTTCTTCCGCGCCATAGCCCTCAAAGCTCTCGAATTTGCTGACCGGGTCCAGGGCGGGGGTGTAGCCGGGGGTTTCTTTGAATTCGCCCAATTCCTGGTATTCTGCGGGCTTGATCTCGTTCTGTTCGTTCTCTTCCATAACATGGTCCATCCTGTTATCCATGCTGGAATTTTAGCATAAGCTGAAAAGGCTACGTTACGCGTCAAAGCTCTTGTTTCGAAGGCGGAAACGGGATGCCTGTGTTCTCGCTGGTCTCCTCAGTGCGTAGCCTCCCTTTGGGACCAGCGAGTGATTTTGACCGTTAGGTCTCCCTTGGTGAACCATAAATCATGTCA
>CAYUGV010000003.1:24134-30671 GCA_964444335.1 uncultured Anaerolineaceae bacterium
ACCAGCGAGTGATTTTGACCGTTAGGTCTCCCTTGGTGAACCATAAATCATGTCATTCCGATATTGTGTATTCTAATACTACGCCGCATTTTGATATCATGGGAATTATCAGGCTATACTTATGCCATGCCCGCTGGACCGTTTTTTACCACCGACCCCCTCAGCCTCACGCTGGCTGCGGACCACGCCTTCGCGGCAGAGTTGGAAAGCCCGGATATCGTCTGGCAATTGGAGCTTGAGCCTTCTCAGGCGCTGTCGCTTCAAACCAGCCTGGGGCTGCAGGCACAGTCCTTCCGCGTTTTCCCTTTCGTTGGTCGGAACGAGCACTTTTTCCAGAACCTAAACGAGTTTCTCACCTCTCCCCGCATTGACAGCCTGAGTGGGAACTATGCCAAACTGAACCTCTCTCCTGACCCGGATACACACGCTTTTTTCGAGTTCTGGGCGCGCGAGCCATACGCCATAAGCGGGCGGATCACACTGCGCAACACTGGCACAGAGAATGCCGAGTTGAGCGCGCGCGTGGCAGGTTTGCTCGTGCCGTTAACGGGGGGGCAGGCTATGGCGATCACCAAGCTGGACTACAAAACCTACCTGCGTGGGCAAAGTGGGGAGCTAACCGTCGCGCTGGTGATGGATGGCAGCCCCAAGCCGGTAATCAGCCCTCACCAGGCACTGGAAATCAGTAAGCTGCTGCAGCCTGGAGAAGAATTCTCCACCAGTTGGCGATGCAGCCTGGCATTCTCGCCGGCCCAGAGCCAGGAACGCGCCCTCAAGCCTTTCCCCGTCAACTGGCAGGCGGAGGTCGCCCGCCTTGAGGTTGCCGAGCAAGCCCGCACACTCGAGATCGAAACCCCGCTGCACGACTGGAACCTGGTTTTCAAAACCATGCAGGATCAAGCCAACCTGCTCGTTAAAAAGCCGGAGGATCCCGGGCAAGCGCTGACTTTCTTCGATAAGCGCAACACACACAACCTTGTGCACAAGTCACCTGATCTGAGGAACTGGACCTCAACCACGGACGGACCATCCATGTTGGAGATTCGTCAATTCGTGCGTGCGTTATTACCCGCCCAGGTCGACCTGGCGGTCGAGCTGGTGCGGTCGATTCTTAAAGGACCGCAATGCAAGTACGCGCCGCCCTTCCCGCAGCTGGCAGCGCTGGTCTGGGACGTCCACGCCTGCCACCAACAGCCGCAATTCCTTGCGGAATGCCTTCCGCTGTTGGCGGAGCAAACGCTGCGCTGGTTCTCGCCTCAGCACGATCGCGACCAGGACGCCCTGCCAGAATGGCCCAATCCTGACCATGCCCGCCTGACGGATCTGCCCAATTTCAACGTCTGGCAGGAGGACTCTCTCCCCACCCGCATCTCGACCACCGAGAGCCTTGGGCTGACAATCCTGCTCTCGGACGAGCTCGAAACACTCCAGCGCATGACGCGTGTGACGGGCGATGAAGTGTTATCCGCTCAAATCAGCTCATACCAGGAACGCCTGCGGGAAGCCATCGCCCGCTTTCGCGATGAGCAGCCAAATCCATCCTTCATCGACCGCGACTCCCATCGCGTCCACCCATCCCAAAAACTGATCGATGTGCAGTTGCCAGATCCAGACTGGGTAAGTGTGGGGCTCGAAAACCTTGCCAGGCTCAACATCCTGATCAAGCAAAGCGTTGCGATCTCCATGCCCGCAGGATTCCAGGTTGTAGGAGCGGATGAACAGGGGCGTGAATTGCGCGAAACGATCGATTCCAGCATGATGCTCTGGCTGCCGCACGGCTTCCACATTACTACCAGCGGTGTTTTCTCGAGCTTTGACCGCCTGGAAGAGCTAAAGCTTGCCAATGGGTCGGTGCAGGTCTACACCAGCAATCTGCAGATCACCGACATCAGCCAGCAGTTGGGCTGGGAGGGGCAAACTGGTGAGCAAGAGCTGCCCGCCTGGGCCGCCGCGCAGGACATACGCTACCGCTTTGGTCTGCCAACGGACCTCAACCCCGCCAATGCCGAGGGTGGAAGCGTGAACATCGGCTGGAACTGCCTGCTGATCGAGCACCTCAACCGCATTGGCGAAAAGAAACTCGCCTTCGATCTTCTCAGCCGGCTGATGCTGGGCTTCAGCGGGATGCTCAAGCGTGAGCATGCCCTGCTGGAGAGCTTCCACAGCAGCAGTGGTTTTTCCGGGGGGATTCGCAACAGCATCCGCGGGCTACTCCCACCGTTGCTCCTACTTGAGGTGGCCGGAATCCAGATTATCAACGAGCAGAAGGTCAGTATCTCGGGGGAGAACCCCTGCCCCTGGCCGTTGATCGTGCGCTACCGAGGGCTGGAAGTCCAGCGGGAGGGCAAGAACACCACTATCCAATTCCCCGATGGCACCCTCGCCCATCACTTCGGCAGCACCAGCAAGCTGTTCACGGCAAGTAAAGATACCCTGAACAATAGGCATAGTTAGATATTAGCCAGACAAATAAAAAACTACTGGAGATTCGTCAGAGACAATTGATCCCCAACAGAAAAATTGGAAAACTGATCCGAGTGGAGCTCAACGACATACATGGCTGGAACTCTTGGCAGGTAACCGGGAGCCCACTTTTTTGCAATCACTTTGTCTACCACGACTAAATCTTTATCCAACCACAACGCAGTGATATCAAAATTCATAAACATCATGTGAATGGAGGTGTCCACCCGGGATTCCCTTTTTTCCGCCAGGATAATGCCCTGGTCCAAAGGAATCTGTTTGGAAAACATCAACCCCTTCAGCCGGCTGCCGAAGGTATCGCAAAACTTAACTTGTACCTTTACCGAAGGCAGAGCCTGGTTGGTGAGTATCCCGGTTTTCAAAGTTTACCCAAGTTGAGCACTATTTCTCAAAAACGCTGTCCGGGATTTCAATGCCGTTGGCAACCAATTTCTCCAGGAACCTCGGACGAAGCCCGGTCGGTTTGAGAACACCTTTCACGATGCCGTTTTGAATACCAGCAAATTGGAATACAAAAAGGTCCTGCATTACTATCGTATCGCCTTCCATACCCTGGACTTCAGAAACCTTGGTAACCTTTCGGGTGCCATCCTTCAAACGTTCCTGATGGATAACAAGCTCAATGGAAGATGCTACCTGCTCACGGATGGCCTTAAGCGGCAATTCCATACCAGCCATCATCACCATTACCTCAATTCTCCGTAACACATCGCGAGGGCTGTTAGCATGGACAGTGGTCATGGAACCATCATGGCCGGTGTTCATTGCTTGAAGCATATCCAATGCTTCACCTCCGCGGCACTCACCCACAATAATGCGGTCTGGGCGCATACGCAAGGCATTGATCAACAGTTGGCGAATTGTGATTTCACCTTTACTTTCAATGTTGGGCGGTCGTTTTTCAAGGCGAACAACATGAGGTTGATGCATCTGCAGTTCGGCTGTATCCTCAATCGTGATCACGCGTTCATCTTCTGGAATGAAGGATGAAAGTACATTAAGAAACGTCGATTTACCTGTACCAGTTCCACCTGAAACTACAATGTTTACTCTGGCTTCCACACAGCTCTTAACAAAATTTGCCAACGCAAACGAGATGGTGTTATTGGCAATCAAATCCTGAATGGTGAACGGCTTCGCGGCAAACTTACGGATAGTGAGCACAGGACCATTGAGAGAAAGCGGCGAAATAATGGCATTGACGCGGTAACCGCTTGGCAATCGGGCATCCACCATTGGAGAGGTCTCATCCACACGCCTACCGATGGGAGAGATAATTCGATCAATTACGCGCATTACATGAGCGTCATTTTCAAATTTGACGTCTGTTAACTCAATTTTGCCAAAGCGTTCAACGTAGATTTGATTGTATCCATTAACCATGATTTCAGTGATTTCCTCATCACTCAAAAGTGGTTCAAGTGGCCCATATCCAGTGATATCGGCCAGGATCCATTCAAGTATTCCCTTCCGGGTCGTGAGGTTAAAGAGCAGGTTTTCATCGATCAACACTTGGTTGTAGATGTCTTCAATCTTCTCCCGTAACTTTTGTGGATCGAGATTTTCGCTGTGATTATTGTTATTCAGCAGCACTTGCTGAACTTTTTCACGGATCACATAGAAATCTCTCTCGAGGTCCGAGAATTTCAGCGATCCAAAACTCGCGGCGGTATCAGCAGTCTTCTTTAGCGCAGGTCGATTTGTAAACATAGTTGTTTCCCGTTGGATTTTCTGGGTGCGTCAACGAAATCTACTTCTGTATCGAAGGCACTCGCAACACCCTCCCAAATGATATCACCATATTTGTGGGGAGATCGTTCGCTTTCAAAATTGCATCCAAAGTTGATAGATTCTCATTGGCAAACAGCGCCAGGCACACGCCAGAGCCCACTTCAACTTCGGAGATGGTATAGATCGCATCGATTGCGCCAATCACACTCTGGAAAGCGTCATAAGCCCCTCTGTAATCGCCGGCTGCTGCCAATTGTTCCGCCGCCTGGTATTGATTGAGCAGGTCAGATCTGTTCGCAACCTTTTCCCCGTAATTTATGGCATTCAGAGCGTACTGATAGTAAGAAACAGCATTCTCAAAATCATCCACTTTCCCGATCGAATCACCGAGCAGCACCTGCACCTGGAAGATTTTCAGCCGGTTATCGCCATCTGCCCAGGCAATGATCTCTGCTTTTTCCAGGTTTTCCCGTGCGTCCAGGTAAAGCCCAGAATTATAGTTCTGCTTGCCCAACGCATAATAAGCTTCATAAAGCAAAGCGCTTGCGTTACCGCCAGCAAAATCAGCCTTGGCATCCACCACGGCTTGGGCGCTCGCGATTGCCTGAAGCCAATTCATATCAATAAAGCTGGAAAACGCGAGCTGGTAGTTATTCGCAATAATTAAATCTGCCAGCAACCCCGAATCGTCCGGGTTAAGGTTCGAAGCTTTCGTCAGATAATAGATCGCTTCGTTGATCGTGGCGGTGGTTTGTTTCTTGTCGTTCAGCTTTGATTTGGCAAGTTGGGTATATTTCTTTAGGAGCAAATCCCGGCTGATCTGCTGCAAGTTCTCGCGCTGGCTGACGAACTCTTTGTTCTGCGGGATCAAGGTCACAGCTTTACGATAATATTGCTCAGAGAGCGTTATCTCTTCAACCGAAGTGTGATCGCTCTGAAGCATACCGATAATGCGATTCAGATAAGCAAACAACAATTGCTCTTTCATCATGGTATCGTCCAGGCGTTGGTTGAGCACTAAGGCACCCTCATAAGCCTCGATCACCCCGGACCAATCCTGCCTCTGGTAAGCTGCATCACCGGCTTTGAGTAGCTCGGCGATTTGCATCTCCTTTTCCATGGCAGCAATCCGCTGGGGGATGTCCCACATGCCAGCTCTTTCCGATTCAAGCAGTTTAAGCGCGTTCAGCGCTTCCTGATCCTTCCCCTGCTCAATTAAACCCAGTGCTGCCCGGTAATGCGCTTCATACTCCAGCAGTGTGTTGGTTTGTTCAATCAAATCAGGCAGTCTCTGATCGTCAGGGTCCAGAGCCCGGACCTTTAGCACGACCGCCAACGCGGAGGAGGCTTGCCCGCTTTGCAGCAGTTGTTCAGCCTGTGAAAACAGCTGATCAAGTTGAGAATTGACGTCTGGCGTGACCTCTACAGGCTTATTCTTAAGAATAAGCAAAGAGGATGCAAAAAACACAGCGCCAATCCCAATAATCGCCACCAGGGCAAATAAGATCAGCCTTAAGGTAGATTTTCCTTTGGCGCGAGCTTCTTTCTTCCAAATTGACGTGTTGAGGTTATTAACAGACCCCTTCATTTCAAGGTCTTCCCTGATCGTCCTCAGTTCGGGCTGCCCAGGGTAGCGCTGCTCGAGGCTCTCCAGAAGCTTTTCGCATGCGGAAAACTCCGCTTTTTGATAATGCTCAATCAACTTGAGGTATTCAGGATCACTTGAAAACTCAAAGACTTCGTTTTGATTATCTAAGTTCTGGGAATCATTAATATCGGAATCTTGATTGGAATTCCAACTATTGTCTTCCGAATTAGTCATAGGTTCCCCTTTCTGATATGCTTTTATTTGAAAGCATTCAATATAACAGGAATGATTGGCACCAAAATCACCGCGAGAATGGCAGGGAAGATCAGCAACGCCATTGGGATGACCATCTTGCCTGGTAGTTTATTAATATGCTCGCGCACGCGCTGTTCGCGCAACATGCGCATTTGTTGTGCCTGGCTATACAGTACGTCCGCATAGCTCATACCAATTTTCTCCGCCTGGGTGATAATGGCAATGAATTGGGAAAGGTCTTTCACATCCAGGCGCTTGCTCATGCTTTTCAAAGCGTTCGCTCGCGTTTCGCCGAGCTCCATTTCCTCGGTCACGCGCTTAAATTCCCGACCAAGCTCGGTATCCCAATGATGGCTGATCTTTTGCAGGGATTGGTCAAATCCCAGGCCTGCGCTGGCACAAACTGAAAGCATGTCCAAAATATCTGGCAGACCCTTGGTTATCTGTTCCTGCCGCGTGCGCATATGCCTGTTCAGCCA
>CAYUGV010000004.1:0-1448 GCA_964444335.1 uncultured Anaerolineaceae bacterium
AATGGAGGATCCAAGAGTTGTGGAAACAATGACTGTTTTTATCTTTTTTTGAGTAATTGTTTACACTTTCATCCATCAAGCAGATAATCCTGGATCATAGTGTAAACCTCGTGTTTGCCATGTAGGCGTGTAATCACGGGGGATTACCCCTACGCCCAGATGTCTATTGGAGAGTCAGCTTTCGTAGTGGCAGACCCCTGTGTCTGCCTCAAGATCTGTAAGCGATCATTCTTGTCTCAACAGCATTTACGCGTCTTGTTGCCAAGTTTGCTGATTGGCGCTAATCCTTGTTAGAATAAGACTTTGAACAGGAGGTGTCTATGCACCTGGTATTGATACGGCATGGGGAACAGGACTACACATTCACGGAAGGTCGCGGTTTTCCGGGCCCGGCGCGCGAGTTAGCGCCTTTAACGGAGAGGGGTGTTGCCCAGGCGGAAGCAGTGGCAAAAGATCCGCGTTTACAGGGCTGCCAATTGATTGTCAGTTCCCCCTACACGCGCGCGCTGCAGACAGCGGCGATCATCTCTCGCCGGCTCGATCTTCCCATTGAAGTGGCGTTTGACATCCACGAATGGTTGATCGACACACAGTACAAAAATCGTGATTTCACCGACACCCTGGCTGCCATCGAAGAAGCCAGCCGTTTCAAGGGCGTGCGCACACCCGAAGCAAAGTTGAACTGGGAAGGCTACGACCAGGTCGCGCGCCGAGCGGCTTCAGCTCTGCTGCCTTACCTGGCATACGAAAAGATCATCGTCGTGACCCATGGGTACGTGATGAAACAATTCTACAATCCCGGTCGCATCCCCCATTGCGGGATCGTGGAAGTGGACTTTGATGAGAACTTCACCTGGCCTGGTTATATTGAGCGCGGAACGTCCAGGGAGACGCGATGAGAGCCGTATTGCAGCGGGTGACCAAAGGCAGTGTCACGGTTGACAATGAGGTCGTTGCTCAGATTGGACTTGGCTATGTGATCCTGCTTGGGATTGGACCCGATGACACGCCGGCGATCGCCAGGGAACTGGCTGAGAAGACCGCCTACCTGCGTGTTTTCGAAGACGAAGCTGGGAAGATGAACCTATCCTTGTTGGACGTTGGCGGCGCGGCGATCGTCGTTTCGCAGTTCACGCTCTACGCTGATACCAGCCGCGGCAGGCGCCCGTCCTTTATCAATGCCGCCAAGCCGGAACTGGCTGAACCGTTGGTGGAAGTCTTCACCGCCCGGTTGCGTGAAATGGGTGTCGCCACCCAGCAGGGCGTTTTTGGCGCGCACATGGTGGTGGATATCCGCAATGATGGTCCCGTGACGATCCTGTTGGAGCTGCCTCAACCGTAATTGTTATTTTTCCCAGGGGGATTTTAGCTTGGGTTTTCCAGTTTTTTTGGTTTCGCTCACTGTCACCTTGCTTGCTTCTTGTTCAGGCGCAAGGTTCGCGCTTGAT
>CAYUGV010000004.1:1548-6022 GCA_964444335.1 uncultured Anaerolineaceae bacterium
TTACCCTGCATGGTCCCAGCCACCACGACCGTCTCCGCTTTCAGCTCCGGGCAAATAACTTTTCCGGTCTCGCCGATCACAACCAGGCCCTTGATGACGATGTCGCCCTGCATGGTGCCTTCAATACGAACCCCACCCGTGCCGTGCAGGTTGCCAATCCAGTGGATGCCCTGCCCTAAAACCGAACTAACCCGGGCTTGCAGCCTTTCGGGGGTAAAAACAGCGTTATCTTTCTTGCGAGGAAATAGACTCATCGGCACAATCTTACACTATCTTTGCTGCATGGGATAGGAAACATTGCCCGCCTTCCACACCCAGCGCCAGGGCAGCGAGAGCCAGGGTTCGGGCGCGTAACCAATGCCAATCCGCGGCGTGGTTTCCACTTCTTCTGCTGGAACGCTGATTCCTTTCTCCACCCACAAACCCTCATCCTCCGAGCACACGTCCACCCCATTTTGCTCCCTGCCGATCGCCAGCGCCTGGGTTAACTTTGCCGGACCGTTCAACCAGCCGGGTTTGTCCGCAAGGGTAGGGCGCAGCATCCGCATCACTTCCAGCCCTTCCACCGGCCTGATCGCACGGATCAGAACCGCTGCTGGCAGCCCTTCGGCTTCACACACCAGGTTGAGCATCCAGTGCATGCCGTAGGTGAAGTACACATATGCCTTGCCGGGTCCGCCAAACATCACAGCGTTGCGAGCGGTTTTGCCAGCCCTGGCATGGCAGGCCTGGTCATCCACCCCCTGGTAGGCCTCCACCTCCGTGATTACGCCCGCCAAACGCTGCCCGTCCCAGCAACGCACAAGCAAACACCCCAGTAGTTCCGGGGCTACCTGCGGCGCTGGTCGCGCGAAGAAATCACGCGGGAAGCTTGGGTTCAATTTCTTTTTTAAATTGGGGATCACGCTCAATCGTCAGCCGCAAACCGGTCTCGAGCGGTACCAGCGGAATGTAGTTGAGCTTTTCCTGGGACTTCGCGATACCGGCACACATGCGGTCTGAGCCCCCACTCTTGAGGGGGTTATAGACCTCCTCAGGTTTCTTACCTGTCACCTGCCGAACCAATCGGACCAGTTCCAGAACGCTCGTTTCCACCCCACTGCCGATATTGATCACCTGCTGATCAACGCCCACCGCGGTGGAGGAGGTCACCAAGGCATTAACAACATCGTCCACATAAACATAGTCGCGCGTCTGACTGCCGTCGCCGTGGATGATGATGGTTCCATTGGTGAGGGCGTGTTTGAGGAAGTTGGAAATGATCGGCGGGTGGGAATGGGGAACACGCTGCCCCGGTCCGTAGGCATTGAAGATTCGCAGGCAGACTGCTTCCACTCCTGCCTGGGCTCCAATCGTGCGCACATAGTGCTCTGCTGAGAGTTTTGAGACGGCATAGGGTGACTCGGGATGAACCTCGAAGGTTTCGAGATAAGGCGTCTGGTCCTGGCGACCGTAAACCGCGCCGGAGGACGCCAGCACCACGCGTTTGACTTTCGTGTCGCGGATGGCTTCCATGAGGGTCACCGTTCCGCTGACGTTCACGAGGTTATAGCTGCTTGGGAACAAGGAGGACTCAGGCACACTGACCTTGGCAGCCAGGTGGAAGACACAATCCACATCCTGCAGCAGCCTCCAGAGCAGGGTCTTTTCGTTGATATCTCCCTGGACAAATTCGACTTCGGGTAATAAATAAACAGGATTTCCCGCCGAGCAGTCATCCAAGACTCGCACGTGATGTCCTTGTTTTGCCAGGCGGTTGCTTAGGGCAGTGCCCAAAAACCCCGCCCCTCCAGTTACTAAATAGTTCATCGCTAACTACCTGCCATTAAAATTGGACAAATTATACCATTTCAGTCTATAGATTGATCGTCCTGATGCAGCTGCTCCGCCAGGCTTTCCCATTCAGCCAGCAGCTTTTCCAACTCGACCGTAACGGTCTGATAATTCTCCGTAACCTTCTCCAACTTCCGCAAGTCACCTGACGGCTTGGAAAGGTGGGCTTCGCAGCTGGCTTTTTCAGTCTCAGCCGCATGGATCTTTTGTTCCAGAGCTGCCAATTTCTTCTCGATTTGCTGACGCTGATTTCTGCTCAGCCCAACTCTTCCGGGCTGTGGTGTGGGTTCTTCCATTGGCTCTGACGCAAGCGGAATATCCAAGGCATCCCTGGCCTGCAAACGCCCTTCTTTGAACTGCCTGAATTCTGAATAAGCGCCCTTGAACACCTGCAGACTGGCGCTTTCAATATCAAGTTCCCAGATTTGGGTTGCTAACGCGTCGATCAGGTAGCGGTCATGCGAGACGAGCATGATCGTGCCTGGATAGTGCGCAAGTACATCTTGCAGCACTTCCTGCGTGGCGAGGTCGAGGTGATTGGTGGGCTCGTCGAGCATCAGGAGATTTGCGTCCGAGAGCGCCAGTTTTGCCAACGCCAAACGTCCGCGTTCGCCACCTGAGAGGGTTGCCACCTGCGCAAAGACCTCCTCACCCTGGAAGCCATAACGTGCCAGGTAATTGCGCACTTCTGCCGGCAGCATGTTCGGAGCTACCGTGCCAATTTCCTCCATCAGAGTGTTATTCGGCACCAAACCCTCATGCGCCTGGGCAAAATAGCCCACCTTGAGGTTGGCTCCCAGCTCCACACTCCCGGCATAAGGCGGGATCTGGCTCAGAACAGTCCTCAAGAGGGTGGTTTTACCAGCGCCATTGGGTCCGATCACCGCGACGCATTCGCGCCTTTCCAGCACCAGGTCCGGGCAGGTGAAAAGCGGTCGCCCTTCGTCCTCATAGCCCACCTGCAAATCGTAAGTGCGCAAAACCAGGTTGCCAGAGCGGTCAGCCAGCTTGAAGCGCAAGTGCATCGGGCGGATGTTGGCGGTCGGGGCGGTCAGCCTTGAGTCAGCCAAAAGTCGCTCCAGGCGGCGCTGCCGGCCGCGTGCCTGGTTGTTGTTTTGTGTGCCCAAAAAGCGCCGGATGTAATCCTGCTGCTTCTCAATATATTCGTTCTGTGCTTCAAATTCCGCCAGGCGGCGCGTGTAGCGTTCCTCGCGCTGGCGCAGATAGGCAGTGTAATTGCCGCGGTAGACTTCCAGCGCGGGCGTCATCTCCCAGATGAAGTGGGCAGTCTGATCCAAAAAATAGCGGTCATGCGAGACGATCACCACTGCTCCGTTCCAGTCCCTTAGGTAGGCTTCGAGCCATTCCACGGCGTTGATGTCCAGGTGGTTGCTGGGTTCATCCAGCAGAAGTAGATCCGGGTCGTCCAAAAGGATACGCGCCAGGCGAGCCCTGGTTCGCTGCCCGCCGGATAGCTGCTTCAGCGGTCGCTGGTAATCGTGTTCGGAGAATCCCAAGCCATCCAGTGTTTGTCGAATGCGTGCCTGGTAGGTGTAGCCGCCGCTGAATTCAAAATTCGTCTGCACCTTGCCGTAACGTTCCAGCACGGAAGGATCGCAGGCGGGATCCTGCATCATTTTTTCCATTTCCCGCAGCTCTTCGCCTTTGGCGATCAGGTCCTCAAAAGCCAGAAGGCAGGAATCCCACAACGTTCCTTCCAGCACGCTGACCGCTTCCTGCGGCAGATAGCCTACGCGCAAACCTCGCGCGCGGTGCACAGAGCCTTCTGTGGGAGTATCTTCCCCGGCAAGGATGCGCAAAAGCGTCGTTTTACCAACACCATTAGGACCAACGATCGCGATCCGTGCCAGCCGGGGAATCGAAAGACTGATCCCGTCGAAGATATCCACAGGACCAAAGGATTTCCCAAGGTTTTGCGCGGTCATAAGTGACATAACATTTACAGTATACCAGTGAGGCGCTGCGGCTGTGATATATTTTGGTAACGGTGGTAAAATCAAAAAATTCTCATTTATTGAGCATTTGATCAAATCACTTTATTAACAAGGAGTTTTATATGTCCAAACCCATTAAGAAGATCGTCCTACCCATTGTCCTGGCCGTTATGCTTCTGGTCAGCGCCTGCGCTGCCCAAACGCCAACTGCTGAGCCCACAACCCCTCCTGAACCAACAATCGCTCCAACCGAGCCTGTCGTGGGAGAACCCACCGCGGAACCAACCAAAGAGGAAACGGCTGAACCCACAGCGAAACCGATCGTGATCGTGGATGTAATCGGTCGAGAAGTCACACTCGAACAGCCTGCCACCAAACTAACCGGCACCCACAACCCAACCCTCAACGCTGCGGTCGTGCTTGGCGGTGGAGGAAAATACCTGGCTGGGTTCGGCAGCAAATCAATGGGGCGCGCGCTTTATGAGCAGGTTATTGAAGGTTTCGATGTTTTACCTGAAGTTGGCAAGGGCAGCAACATCAATATTGAAAGCGTGATTGCCACCGGAGCCGACCTGGTCATCCTGCCTGAGCGCCACCAGGACCTTGTGCCGCAGTTCGAAGCCGCCAACATTCCGGTGTTAGTCATCCTCGACAGCACCGAAAACTTCGAGACGGTCAAACAGACC
>CAYUGV010000004.1:6122-11868 GCA_964444335.1 uncultured Anaerolineaceae bacterium
TCCGGTGTTAGTCATCCTCGACAGCACCGAAAACTTCGAGACGGTCAAACAGACCTTGAAGCTGCTTGGCATGGCAATTGGTGAGAACGAAAAAGCCGAAAAGATCAATTCCTTCCTCGACAGCCAGCTCGAAAATGCCCAGACCCTGCTTAAGGACGTAACCGAGAAACCATCCGTACTCTTCCTTGGCGGCAGTTCCGCGCTTTCCGTTGCTCCTGGTTCGATGATCCAAACCAGCTTGATTGAAGCTGGCGGCGGTGTTAATGCGGTCAGCGGCGTGGAAGGAGTGGGCGGTTTTGTGGACGTAAGCATTGAACAGATCATCACATGGAATCCGGATGTGATCTGGTTCCCGCAATATGCCGATTTTACCGCTGACGATCTCCTGAACGATCCCGCCTGGAGCAGCATCAGCGCCATCCAAAACAAGCGTGTCTACGAGTTCCCATCCAAGCTCGAACCCTGGGATCAGCCGACTGCAGCCCTGGCTCTTGGCATAGATTGGGCGCTCCACAACCTTTACCCTGATCTGTACACCCTTGAAGCCTTGATGAAAAATGTGGACGAGTTCTACACAATCGTTTATGATAAAACTTTCACGGCAGAACAATTGGGAATCGAGTAATTTGTTAGATTGAAAACAAGCAAGCCTCCAATTAACAATAAGCATAGACAGTGGCTTTGGCTGTTGTCTATGCTTTTGTTATTGGGGGTTTTCCTTTCGCTCAGCCTTGGGCGGTATAGCAATGATCCAATAAAAGTCCTGAATGTTTTGCTTTCCAAATTGGGAATGAACGTTCCGGTTGACCCTTCGATGGTCAATATTGTTTTCAACGTCCGCCTGCCGCGGGTGCTGGCTTCAGTGTTGATCGGCGCGATGTTATCGCTCTCAGGTGCGGTCTACCAAAGCGTCTTTCGCAATCCGCTGGTCTCGCCGGATTTGCTTGGTGTTTCATCTGGGGCAGCCGTGGGAGCCTCAACCGCAATCTTGATTGGCGCAGGGTTGGCCACCCGCCAGATTTTTGCTTTTGCCGGCGGCATCCTGGCGGTTTTTGTCACCTCGCTCGTGCCGCGCCTTTTACGTAACCGTTCCAACATGATGCTGGTGCTCTCTGGCATCATTGTCGGCGGCTTTCTCAGCTCGGTACTTGCCATTATGAAATTCGTGGCGGAGGAGCAAACACAGCTGGCTTCGATCGTCTACTGGCAATTGGGTAGCCTGGCGTCCGTTCTTGGGCGTGAACTGTTAGCCATCCTTCCGGTTTTCCTGGTTTGCGCCACTTTGCTGCTATCCCTCTCCTGGCGGATCAACATCCTCTCCTTTGGCGATCTTGAAGCCCGCACACTGGGAGTGAACTTACGCCAGGTGCGCATGATTGTGATCATCTGCGCCAGCCTGCTGACCGCCAGCGCCGTTTCCATCAGCGGCACCATTGGTTGGGTGGGCCTGGTGATACCGCATCTCAGCCGCCTGCTTTCCGGAAGCGACAACACCCGCTCCATGCCCATGACCATCTTGATCGGAGCTATTTTTATGCTGCTGATCGACACCCTTGCCCGCACTGTCACAACCGTGGAAATCCCCCTCTCCATCCTGACCGGCTTGGTGGGAGCTCCGCTTTATGCCATGCTACTCTACAAACAAAGGACCCGTTTGGAGTAACCATGGAATCGCTTTTGCAGGTCAAAGACCTTGGGTTTTCATACGATGGCAGCCGCCAGATCTTCAGAGATATCAGCTTTGAAGTTCGGGCGGGTGAGATCGTATGCCTGCTCGGTCCCAATGGGATCGGCAAGACTACCCTGCTAAATTGCCTGGCAAGGTTACGCGAGCCTTTGCTGGGCAGTGTGCTGCTAGGCGGGGAAGACATGGCACACATGCCCGCCCGCGAAATCGCGCGGATCATTGGTTACGTGCCCCAAACGCTGCTACCCTCTTTTGACTATACTGTGCTCGAATACGTGGTCACCGGCAACGCCCCGTGGCTGGGCACCTTCGAGAAACCCGGTCCGGAGCATTATCAACGGGCCGAAGAAGCATTGGAGCAGATGGCCATCAGCCACCTGGCAAACAAGGCATATACCCGAATCAGCACTGGTGAACTGCAGCAGGTTTCAATCGCGCGCGCCATCGCCCAAAAAGCGCGCCTGATCCTGATGGATGAGCCCACAGCCCATCTCGACTATGGCAATCAGCTCAAGGTTTTGCGGCTGGTCAAGGATCTGTCTGCCAAGGGCTATGCTGTCGTTCTCACCACCCACAATCCCGACCAGGTGCTGCTGCTGGACGCCAAAACAGCTATTATTGATGAACAATCCATCTTCCACTTTGGTCCATGGCAGGAAATCCTGACGGAAGAGCTGCTCAGCGCCATGTATGGCGTACCCCTGCGGCTGATCAAGGTGGAGGGCATCAACCGCATGGTCTGCATTGCCCCAGGTTTATAGGAGTTACCATGCTTATCGATAGAGTCTATCAGTCTGCCGAACCTCTCTTGAAGGATCGCGTTGTGTCTGATGCCGTGTTGGGTCTTTCGCTCACCGCGGTCGAACTGGATCATCGTGATATCGGTCTTTCATATATCCTGCGCGACCGTTTACCGGCTGGCTGCTCGGCGTTTGGTTTTGCCCAGCACATCATCGGACAACCCGCGCTTGAGGTAGCCCGGCTTGTGCTGGAGGGCAAAGATGACGCGCAGCGTGGCGTGGGCATGGCAGTCATCACCGCCGCAACCCGTGCCCTGGACCTGCCCGATGAACCTGACACGCCAACTCCATTCGATTTGCAGGTCCGCTCGGCTGACAAGGTCGGTATGATCGGATACATCCCGCCTGTGGCTGAACAACTTACGAAAATGTGCGCACGTGTCACCATTTTTGACAAGGGTCTGACCGTAAGCGGCGGGGAAGGCGCGGCACAGGTGCTGGACATGTCGCGGCAGTCCGAAGTCCTGCCGCAGTGCGATCTGATGATCATCACCGGCACCACCCTCATCAACGGCAGCATCGATAAACTGCTCGACCTCTGCCAGAAGGCGCGCGAGATCGTGCTAGTAGGTTCCTCCACGCCCATGCTTGTCGAAGCCTTTAAGGGCACAGGTGTCACAGCCCTGGCGGGCTCATGGTGGGATCACGCCTTAAAAGACGAAATGTTTAAGAGATTATCGCTTTCCTGCGGAATCAGCCATCTTAAAAAGATGATGATTAAGAAGCTGGTTAAGGTGGGGGATTAATGGCTGGGGAACCCCTGAGCTCAGCGGATTACTACAAGAAAGCCACCTCCTTCTGGAATTATCCTGAGGTGCCCTACGGACCCGCCTTAAAGGACATGATACGCCCAACTGACGTTGTAGCGGATATCGGTTGCGGCATTGGGATTGTCAGCCGCTTCCTCGCCGGGATCAGCCGAAGCGTGATCGCCATCGACAAAGATGAGAATACCCTCAAGGTATTGAATCAGGATTTGCATCAGTTGGATTTGGGAAACATCGAGGTGGTTCATGCCCGCTGGCCGGACGTGCGCACAGATGACTGGGATGTGGCAGTTGCCTTTTACCATCACCAATTCGGCTTTACCGGGCTGGAGATAGAGACTCTCCGGCGCAAAACTCGCAGATGCGGTGTAATCGTCAACCAAGGCATCCGCCCCCGCGAAGGCTTCTACGAAGATCTCGGCCGGGAATTTGGATTAACTGACCAGGATAATTCCTGCGTTGGCAGCTGTTACGTGAAGGGCAGGCTGGAACAGGCTGGGTTTAGGGTTACATGCGAAGAGATCTTCCATGACTTTGGGCAGCCGGTAGACTCCAAAGCAGAAGCGATTGCCTACGCGATGAAACAGTTGCGCCTGCAGGCAGATCAGCGCCCACGGCTTGAAGAAATTGTGCTTAATTACGTTGAATATGTGAACGGGCAGATGGTATTACCCATCAAGCGGTACAACTGCATGTTGAGGTTTTATCAGTAGAAGACTCCGCTAAGGGAGTCTTTATTTTTGGAACAGTTAGCCACCAAAGGTGTTTTCAAAATTCATATCGTGGTCGGCCGACTCGCCTTCTTCATGCTGAAGCGATTCTTTTAGGTCGTCCGCGGCTCTCGCCATGTCTTCTTTCAGATCTTGTGTGGGAGTGACTGGTTCTTCTTTGAAGAGGTCGCTGATGGACTTGCCGGTCTTCTTTGCGTAATCCTTCAGATCCCGGATGGCACGCTGGACGCGTTCTTCTTCCAGCTTTTCACCCATGTTTTGGGTTGTGCGCTTAATGCCTTCACCAGCATCGCTTAAGGCATCTTTGACGCTCTCCGCAGCTTTGCCAAACGATTCTTTATCGATGTATTCCGTCACGCTTTTGCTCAAACGCTTGATATCCTCGCCGAAACCCTCCAGGATCGAAAGGATCTCTGCTCCGAACTTGGAGCTTGTTTCAGGATCGGTTTTTGGTGTTTCATTGGCTTGAGTTGGTCGGCTATATTCCTTGTAGTCACCTGCGGGTTCATTGTTGAAACCTGCTGGATTTTCATCAACAAATTGGTTCTGGTCGCTCATTGGAATCTCCTTTCAAAAGAGGTACTCATTCACTATTTTACCTGTCCGCGGCTCAAATCTCCAGTCAGATTGATGGACATTGCCATGTGAGAAGGAGCAGACAATTACTCAAGAGAATCTTGATTTTAATGGTTACAGCAGGCTGTTTATATGCTAATATTAACTTATCCCTTTCCAACCTTATTTCACCCTGGAGGATCATATGCACCCTAAAACGATCAAGACTCTGTCGGCAATCCTGATAGTCCTCGTATTATCTACTTTATCATGCCAATTTTCATTCGACCTGGGGGGTAAGAAGGAGAGCACCGCCTCACCGGAGGTGATGCAAGTCACCTCTGCACCGGCTGAGCAAGTTGCTCAACCTACCGCTACAACCGTCGTTGTTCCAACTGCCGTTCCACCAACAGCCGTCCCACCCACCGCTGTTCCACCTACCAACGTTCCTCCCACTTCTGCTCCAACCCTGGCTCCCACGGAAACTAGCGAACCAACTGCCGAATCCGAGCCTTATTACACCGAGGAGTTCGATTATGTACCGGATAACTGGTACTACGAAGTCCTCCAGGGGAACGAAGAAAAGACGGATATCTCCGTTGCTGATGGTAAATTGACTTTCACCATCGAGGACTACGACACCTATGCATATGTGTATTATGAGGACTATACCTACGAGGATGTCTACATTGAAGCGACCGCAACCAACCGGGGCACCAACGATAACATGATCACGCTTGTCTGCCGGTACTCGGATTCAGGTTTTTACGAGGTCAACATCGGAAATGACGGTCTGTATGACATCTATGCTTACATCGAAGCAATGAATACGGGTTATCGCCGGCTCTACAATGGTGGCTCCCGGAACATCAACACCGGGCTGAAGAGCAACACCTTTGCGATGAGTTGTGAGGGCAAGGAGATCAAACTCTGGGTCAATGGCGTGCTGGAACGGACTGTTGAGGATAACAACTACAACTTGCCGGAAGGCTTGATCGGCGTAGGCGTTTCCTCGTTCGACAGCACTCCCGTTATCATCGATTTCGATTATGTATATATTGACGTTCCCTAAGCCGTAAAAATATTCCACCACTATATAGCAAACAGGAGACCATTTTGATGGTCTCCTGTTCTTAATGGATATACCAGGTAGGCTACCTGAAAGTAACGCGCCAGGTATTCTTCTGTCTGCCAATCTCTACCAAA
>CAYUGV010000004.1:11968-22648 GCA_964444335.1 uncultured Anaerolineaceae bacterium
AGGCTACCTGAAAGTAACGCGCCAGGTATTCTTCTGTCTGCCAATCTCTACCAAAAGGTGATTTTTAGACTCAGTTACCTCAAAGATAGCCTTGTGGTCATTAAGCTCCAACGTGTGCCAGCTGGCACGGCTCAACCAGGGATGCTCCTGCCGGAACGCCGCCATTTCACGCATCACTGTGGCGCTGATGTGATCTTTTTGTTCCTTCCAATCCATTTCCAGGCGAGCCTCGTCAAACCCGAGCGCGTGGTTGGCGTGGATCGACTGCCGCTGAGAGAGTTCGCGCTCGCTACCGTAATACACAATCGGCGCACCCGGTAAAAGGTAAAGCAACCTCAATGCCGCTTCCTGGGCGGAAACTGATCCCATTGCGGTAAAGAAAAAGCGGTTCATGTCGTGGTTATCAATAAAAGCCGGCCGCGAGAACTCCCGTGGGAAAGCCGCCCAATAGGCTTCCAGGTATCCTGCAAGGTGGTTCAGATTCCAATTCCCGGTGGCAAAGGTTTCGCGCAGTGCCTGGCAGGTCAGGAAGTCAAGCGTGCCGTGCATGCCACCGGCGAAGGTGATCTGCTCATCAGGTGGAGTGACCACCTCTCCAAATGTCCAGCAATCCGGGTTTTCTTCCTGGCAGGCTTGCTGAAAATCCAGCCAGAAATCCCGGGTTGGTCCATTGGCATAGTCCAGGCGGTAGCCATCCGCCCCGAAGCGCAGCCAATGGCGAGCGACCTCCAGCAGGTGTGCCCGCGCCGGGCTGCCTGGCTCCAGGTTGAAACAGGGCATCTCCGGGACGTTGTAAAAGCTCTCATATACTGGATACTTTTTCCATTTGAACCAGGAGCTGGCGCTTTGATCGCCTGCCAGGGCGGCCTGGAAAAGGGCATGCAGGTTGGAACAGTGGTTGGCGACAAAATCCAGCAAGACTCGCAACCCTTTTGCATGCGCCAGGTCCAGCAGCTCGCGCAGGTCGGTTTCGGTGCCAAAGCGCGGTTCGACGCGCAGGTAGTCGCTGATGTCATACCCATGGTGGCTGGGGCTACAGAAGATCGGTGAGAGCCAAATGGTGTTGAAGCCCAGATCCTTGATATAGTCCAGCTTTTCGATCACGCCGCGCAGGGTTCCCCCAAACGGTTTTGTCAGGTCGGTGGTTTGCAGCCACTTTTTGCCCTTGCCCGGGTTGAAACGGTCCACAAACACCTGGTAGACCACTGCCTCCTCTGACCACGCTGGCGGCTGGTTGTTATGCGTGAACCTCAGCCGGAAGGTCGTCGCTCCAGCTGCTTCTGCAGCCTGGCTATCCGCGAAGCAACGCTTCCCACCGGGGAGTTCAGCATATACCTGGTAGCGCAGTTCTTCGCCCTCAAGCAGGGCTGGGAAATCCAGCTGCCAATCCCGCAGCCAGCTCCATACCAGTGTGTCCCAGCGTAATTCCCCGGCATCAAAGCGCATCTCCTGCCAACTTTCGCCGTTATCCAGGCTGTAGCGCAGAAACACTTGCTGAACTGGCAGATCCGAACTGCTGGTCGCAGTTAACCGAAAGGCTCCTCCCGGCTTGGGCAGCCAGGGGGCGACGCGGTAAGCATGATGCAGTCCCCTGTTTCGGGCGATGTGGTGCAAGGAGCCTTTCGCGGGCTGATCAAGATCTCCAAAAAGATGGTCTGGATAGGGATGTGGTGCCAAAGTTCACCTCAACATGAATGTGGTAAAAAAATTCTACGCTAATTGAGAGAATAATGGAAGTCAGCAAAGACGCACTCTTAACCCGGTTCACGATCCTTCCTGTATAATTACCCTGCGCGGAGGCTGATATGAGCGAAAGCGAAAACGAACATACCTCAAAAATCACGATCAAGAAAAATGGACCTTACAAAGTACAGGGCGGAGTTCCGTTTATCAAACTCACGCAGGTTTGTTCGGAATATGGTGAGCCGCTTGAGTGGAAATTCCTCGGCGACCAAACCCCGGAAAGCGATTCTTACCTTCTCTGCCGCTGCGGAAAATCTGCCAGCTATCCCTTCTGCGATGGCACCCATAAACAGGGCTTTGACGGCACCGAAACTGCCCGTACGGACCGTGCTTCTCTGCGGGTGTTCACTTATAAAGGACCTGGGCTAACGGTCAAAAAAGACTCCTCGCTCTGCATGCAGTCCGGTTTTTGCGTCCTTCGTAACACCTCGGTATCAGAGCTTGCCTATGGTTCGATTGACCATGCCAAGCGCGACCGGGCCATCAAGATGGTGCACGATTGCCCATCAAGCTCGCTCACCTGCCGTCTGCCTAACGACCTGGATCACGATTTAGAGCCAGAGTTTCCAATGCAGATCGCTGAAACCATTGAGATCACTTCCTACGGACCGATCCGTGCGCCAATTTTTGTGATGGGCTACCTGCCAATCGAACGTTCTGATGGCGTGCCTTTCCTGCCAATGAACCGTGTCACACTCTGCACCTGCGGTGGGTCGCGCAATAAACCCCTCTGCGATGGCACCCACCGGATTACGCAAGAAGCTGCCCTGCGCCGACAGGCTCGCCTGAATAATCAGTAGCCATGGGCTTTATCGAAAACATCCGCCGCAAACGTACCTACGCCCTCTTTGCATATTGGATTGACGAGGCATTCACTTACGACTCCCTGGAGGCGTTGAGGGCTTACCAATTCTTGATCCGCGAACCAGATAATGACCACTGGAGCCTCTCCTTGTTGGCGTTCACCGATGTGTCAAAGATCCTGGATCCTGAACAGGCTGCGGCGGTAGCCAAACACAAGATGATCTTCGAAAAACGCGGAAAGAACAAGACCCCCGAATTGTTCCAATCCTACCTGCTTGGGCTGATCAAAGACTACTTACTTCGCGGTCCTCACCGTAACAAATTCCTGGACGCCAGCTCGCTCAGCCTGCGTTTTGCGGACCAACCTCCCCTCGCTCTGACCCTAAGAAGTTAAAAACCGTCGTCGATTATTAGAGCTTTCTTAACTTCTCAAGAAGCTTTGCACTGACGCTTGAAAAAGGACTCCTGATCGGCGATAGTAAAGGAAAACATTACATGGAGATTGAATCATGAGTAAGAAAATAGCAATTATCAGCGGAAGCATCCGCAAAGAAGGTTACAGCACGCAACTCGCGCAAGCCTTACAACCGCTTTTCCCCGAAGGTTACGAGACGGAGATCGTTGAGATCGGACAATTACCGCTTTACAACCAGGATTTTGACGCGGGAACGCCGCCGGAGTCTTACACTGAATTTCGCCAGAAAATGGGCGAAAAGGATGCCGTCCTGTTCATCACCCCCGAGCACAACCGCACCATCCCTGCTGCTTTGAAAAACGTACTGGATGTCGGCTCACGCCCGTATGGGCAGTCCGCCTGGGATGGCAAACCAGCCGCGGTTATCAGTAATTCACCAGGAATGTTGGGTGGCTTCGGTGCCAACCACCACCTGCGCCAGGTATTGACCTTCTTGAACATGCCCATCCTGCAGCAGCCTGAAGCATATATCTCCAAAGTTGCGGAATTGCTTGATGGCAATGGCGGTTTCAAATCCGAAAGCACCCAAAGATTTGCGCAAACAATTGTGGACGCCTTTGTGGATCATATCGACCGATATTAATAAGTAACGTTTTGAACTGGATTTAATTACCGAATCCGGTGAATCAATCAATAGTGTAGGCCGGGTTGGTTTTCTCAACCCGGTTTTTTTAGTTCCAGATCGGAATTGGCAATCCGGCATACGGATTAAGATAAAATAGCCTTCGTGAATCACGAAATCAATCTCAGTAAGCAGCAAGTTAAGCAGGTAATGCTCGCAACGCTTGGCTTGCTCACCCCTCCCCGTCGCAAAGCCGGCAAAGCCGATGTTCTGGCTACCATCCGCCAAATCCACAACCTGCAGATCGACACCATCAGCGTAGTCGCCCGCGCCCACCAGCACATTCTCTGGTCGCGGCTGGGCAATTACCAGACCAACTGGCTCGAGGAATTGCACGCCGAAGGGCAGCTGTTTGAATATTTTTCGCATGCGGTCTGCCTGCTGCCAATTGAGGATTATCCGCTCTTCCGGGCTCTGATGCGTGAGAAATTTGTTGGCTGGGATAATATCCGCGATTGGGGACACAAAAACGCGGATATTTTGGATCAGATACTGGATCACATTCACCAAAATGGCGCTGTGCGTTCATCCGATTTTGAAAGCAAGGAGTCGCGCGGTGCATGGTGGGACTGGAAGGTGGAAAAGGTCGCACTCGAACACCTCTACTACCGCGGGGACCTCATGATCGCCAGGCGGGAGAGCTTTCAGCGGGTTTATGACCTGCGCGAACGCGTCCTGCCCACCTGGAACGACGCGCAAACGCCCGAATATCCTGTGGCTGTTCGCGAGTTGATCCGCAAAGCCATCAAAGCCCTTGGGGTTGCCAACAACACCTGGGCTGCCAACTATTTTTATATCAAAAAGGCAGAAACTGCCGCGGCAATTGAGCAACTCCTGGCGGAAGGCGCAATTTTCCCCGTGAGCGTTGAGGGGCTCAAAGGCGGTCCTTTCTTTGCCCACGTGGAAAACGATTATCTTTTGGAAGCAGCGTTGGCAGGTCAATTGCCAGCCACCCACACAACCATTCTTTCGCCTTTCGACCCCTTGATCAGCGACCGGGGTCGCATGAAAGAGCTTTTTGATTTTGATTATTCGATCGAGTGTTACACTCCTGCCCCCAAGCGCAAGTATGGCTATTTTGTGCTGCCTATTCTGCACCAGGGGCAACTTATCGGCAGGATGGACGCCAAAGCCTGGCGCAAAGAGGGAAGGCTGCAAGTGATCCGTCTCTATTTGGAACCAGGCATTCGTATCACAGCCGGCTTGACCAAGGCGCTGGCAAAAACTCTGCGGGCTTACGCGAGCTGGCAAGGTTTGAATAGTGTCGTGGTCGATTGGGCTGATTCCGAAAAGCTGCGAGCGGGATTGATGGCACACCTGGAAGAATCGTTGCCTTATTCAGTGAAAACGTGCCTGTCGGACTCGTGATATCATCGTGGCATGGAGCAAAAGAACGGATCCTGGATGGTCAATTCCAATCCGATAACTGGAAAATCAGCTGATCAAGCAGCCCAAACCAACCCGACCGGAAAACAAGGGCTTTGGGAACGCATCAGGAACCTCGGGCTTGAACCTGCCGCGATGCGCGGATTGACGCTGGTCGCGACTGTGATGATGATGGCGTTGGTGGTGTGGGGGATGAGCAAATACTATATCAGCGTGGAAGGTCAGAGCGCCGCTGAATTAAAGGCGGTAGTTGAGACGCAAGTAGTTTCATCCAACTCGCAAGTGTTTATGGCGCAGGCAGTGGAACCCGTCACGGAAAGTGACGCGATCCGGCGCGAATTGAACCCGGATACCGTGCTGCCAATGCGCGCGCGCACGGAAATCGTCAGTTATACCGTCCAGGCGGGCGATAATCTCTTCTCCATCGCTGAACGCTTCAACCTACGCCCGGAAACGGTGCTCTGGAGCAACCGCTATGTGCTTGGCGACGACCCACACTTCATCTACCCCGGGCAGCAATTGTTGATCTCGCCAGTGGATGGCACGCTGCACCGCTGGAGCGCCGGGGAAGGTCTGAACGGCGTCGCAGAGTATTACCAGGTTACGCCCGATGCGATCGTAAATTATCCAGGGAATCACCTGGCAGCAGAAACCTTGGGAGATTACGCTTCGCCGAACATTGCCCCGGGAACCATGCTGGTGGTGCCCGGTGGGAAAGGCGAGTTCACCGACTGGCGCACGCCGCGCATTACACGCGAGGAGCCCGCAACCGCGGTCAACGTGGGACCCGGAGCGTGCGCGGGGAGTTACGATGGCGTGGTTGGAACGCTCAACTTCCGCTGGCCTGTTGAAGACCACACTTTGTCCGGTTATGACTATGCTCCCTCGGCGAACCATCTTGGGATTGACCTTCGGGGTGAAATGGGCGATCCCGTAAAGGCGGTCGACAACGGCATCGTAGTGTATGCCGGCTGGAATGATTGGGGTTATGGAAATATGGTGGTCATCGATCACGGCTCTGGCTGGCAGTCGCTTTACGCCCACCTGGCAGAAGTGAACGTGGTCTGCGGGCAGGAAGTTTATGCTGGGGACGTTATTGGCAAAATGGGCGACACCGGCCAAGCTGAGGGAGTGCACCTGCATTTCGAACTGCGCAGCGATGAATACGGACGCGTGAACCCATGGGACTTTCTGCAATGAGAAACAGGATTGTGCTCGTATTGCTTGCCTGCCTGTTCGCGCTTTCCTCCTGCGTGGTGAACCCGGTCGCGCCGAGCCCAACCCCCTCGCCGCTGCCAGCGACGCCAACGCCCACCGCGTTGCCAACCGCCACCGCGACTCACGCTCCCACCAACACACCCACGCATCTTCCGAGCCCGACGCCCGTGCCCCCAACTGCCACGCTCACTCTCAGGCAGCAGCGCGAAGCCAACCTTTACCAGGCAAGCTTGCACTACCTGGCGGATACCGCAGAAAAAGCCGACCTCGTGGCGCGGGAAATCAATTTTGCATCAGATCCAAACGAATCAGCAGATAATGCTTGCGGTCCAATAACCGTCGCAATTATGCGGGATGCCGGCTACCTGCCTGAAGATGCCAACCCACACGACATGTGGCTGCTTTGCCCCCGCGAAGAACTTCCAGAGTGCCATGGGCTTGTTACGCTCGATCAAAAATTCTTTCCGCAATCCGAATACGATTACACCCGCGTATACGAAAGCATCGGCAGTTATGATTGGGCTAACCACCCGCTTCAACCAGGGGATTGGCTTTACTTGTTTGTTCGCAAGGGGATCTCCAAGTATGACGGTTTCGACCATATGTTGGTTGTGACCAGGGTGGATGACCGCGGTAGAGCCTATAGCGTGACCAACATCAACAAAGGGGATGGTTTTGTGATCCAGGAGGAAATGCTCTACGACCCCCGACGACCAGGCGTGGGGTTGTTTGCAGACCTGACCAACGACAAACTGCGCAAAGAACTCGGCATGACCGGCACCGCCGGCTTCCTCCTGATCCGAGCCAAAGCCAACTCCCTTCCCTGATATCTCAATCGTTGTACTAAAATGACCAATTTATGGTTGTTGTGCATATAATTGTCAGACATAACTAACTTAATCGACAATCTTGAGGAGAATCATGGAAGAAAAAGATCTAAGCCTGCGCATCTGGGACTTGCTGCGAGATGCCTCCGTCAATACAGAGTTTATGCTGACTGAATTCAGCACTCGGAACAAGCTATCACGTTTGCAGGGGCGAACCATGCTTCAGATCTTCATCCAGGAACAGGTCCGGTTGAGCGACCTGGCAGAGATCATGGGCATGAACCCTGGTAATCTGAGCCGCGTCTGCCAATCACTCGAGCATGAATCCCTGCTTCAGCGGGAACGCAGCACAGAGGACCGCCGGGTTTGGACCATCTCGTTGACCGAAAAAGGGCACAAAGTGATCCGTGAGATCGTTGGCGCTATCGAAGAGTCTTTCAAAAAGTTCTTACAGGATCACTCAAAAGAAGAACTTGAGCAATTGGTCCGGTTATGGACTGATTACAACCACTATTTCAACCAGGCCCGCCTGGACTATATCTCAAAAAAGCGCTAAGATCTCGCAAGTCAATGCGAAAATCTTCGCAAGACGAAAAACCCCACTTTGAAAACGTGGGGTTTTTGTTACCTGCGAACTGCCCTACAACCATTGAGCGTGCTACAATTAAGGCATGGATCCCGCGGAGATTAGTGACCCACGTCCTTCGCCCATCGCCGGAAGCTGGTACCCCGGTAAAGCTGAGGTGCTGCGCAAAACGATCGAAGGCTTTTTGGAACAGGCTGTCGCGCCTGCGTTCGATGGACAGCCAGTGGGTCTGATCGTGCCCCATGCCGGGTATATCTACTCCGGGCTGACTGCCGCGCATGCATTCAAGACCCTCCTGGGCAGGCAATTTGCCCGCGTGATCATCCTCTCTCCTTCACATCAGCCTTATCGCCAACCCCTGCTGACCACCGGTCACGACGCTTATTCGACCCCGCTTGGACTCGTACCTGTCGATCGGGATGCGCTTAAAAAACTGAATGCTCTTATTAGTGAGGAGAGCGGGCTCGAACTTGCTGCGGTCCGAAAAGACCAGGAGCACTCGCTTGAGATCGAATTGCCCTTTTTACAGACAGTCCTGCCGGGTGGTTTTGGGCTTATCCCGCTGATGATGGTGGACCAATCCACTGCTTTGGTGCGGCTGTTATCCGCCGCACTGGTCAAACTGATCCGGAGCTTCACTCCGGAGGAAAGTACCCTTTTGGTTGCGTCCAGTGATCTCTCGCACTTTTACTCCGAACGCGTTGCCAACCGCCTGGATGGCAACCTTGCCCAGGCTGTGCGGGAATTTAACCTTGAGACGTTTTATCGCCATAAACAACAAGGGGAGATGGAAGCCTGCGGGCTTGCCCCAATGGCAACCGTGCTTCAGACCTGCCACCTGCTGGGGGCAGACCAGGTGACGATCGCCGACTACCGCACTTCCGCGGCTGTAACAGGCGACAGAAGCAACGTGGTGGGCTACCTTTCGGCAGTTATCTCGACCGGAAAGGCAATATCGCATGAATAAACGCTCCTGGAAGGTTATTGCTGCCTTCCTTATGCTTGTTTTGGTTGCTCTCAGCCTGGCTGGCTGCCAGAAGCCGCTGCAAGGTCGGCCAACCGCGCTGCCCACCCAGTTGCCGACTGCCAGTATCACACCCACGCCTTCGCAAACGCCTACCCAACTGCCCACGGTCACCATGACCCCGACCGCCACCGCTACCCCAACCGACACGCCCGTCCCGACCGCGACGAGCACTTCCACCCCCACCCCCATTCCTACCCGGTTGGCGACGCTTTTCCCCCTGACCGCCGGTCAGCAAACGGTTGATTACGGCTATGAATACATCACCCGCAAAGACACCCGCGAAGATGGCAGCCTGCGCAATCTGAGCGCCATGGTCAGCTTCCAGCTGATGGATCGCGGCATCCATAGCGAGACCATCAAGGTCCTGGGGGAGGATGTGACTGTCTACTATCTGCGTGTCAGGCACGTCTTTGACCAAACTAACCTGGAAGTCAAACTGGTCCTCACCGGTCTGTACGGTCAGAACGTCCCGATCGCAGGCATGCCGGCGGACGGTTCCTCCTACATCAGTTTGCGAACCCAAAAATCTGACGTACTCTTTGAACCCTGGAAGATGCACCAGGACTGGAGCCTGCCGCTGGACCAGCGCGCGCCTCTCTTCGACACTATCCGCCTGCCGGACTTTGAGGCAACCCTGCGCAACCTGCCCGACCAGGTGATCGTATTGGCGGACCACCCCATCATCCTCGACCCGGACGGATGGACCCAGATCTACATCGACATGGACCGGGTGAGTGCTTCGGCAGCCCGCTTCCAGCCTTTCTTCAGTTTCAACGAATTTGACCAGATGACCGGGCAAAGCACCCAGGCAAACGTCTGGATGGATTACCTGGTCAACAACACGGATATCCCCAACAATCAGTTCAACCGGATGTACTTCGCCGCTGATTTCCTGGTTATTATCACCCCCTGATGGCAGGCTAAGCTTGAAACCTTACGCCGATGTAAGCATCAACCTGGCTCAGATAGACAAAAGTTACCACTACCTGGTCCCGGAAGAGCTTGGTGGTGTACTTCAACCTGGCTGCCTGGTAGCTGTGCCCTTTGGCAAACAGGTCGTACAGGGCGTGGTGCTGAGCTTGCTGGATGAAAGCGATGTGGAGGGAATACTCCCAATCCAGGCGGTGCTCTCCGAAGATACCGTTCTGACCGAAACGCAGCTCAGCCTGGCAAAGTGGATGGCGGATGCCTGGTACGCGCCGCTTGGCGCCTGCGTCAACCTGATGATCCCAGTCGGTTTCTCCCGCCGGGCAGATATTGTCGCCACATTTAATGCAGAAAAAGAATTCGACGAAAGCGCTTTCAAACCCGTTCAAAAACGCCTGTTGAAACTGCTGAAAGAACGCGGTCCCCTGCGCGGCAGGCAGCTTGACCACGCCTTTGGCGAGATCGAGTGGCGCGGCAGCCTCGAGAGCCTGCGCTTGGCAGGGCTCGTGCACACGGGTAACGTGCTGCCGCCGCCCGGCATCGCACCGAAAACGCTGCGCACCGCGGCGCTTTCTTTACCGCCTGCTGCAATCGAAGCCCTCACTCTTGAGCAGCTTGGAAAAAACGACACAACCCGGCAGCGGCGGAAAAAGGTGCTGGATCTACTCGCACAGGAAGCCTTCCCGATCGATTTCTCGTGGATCTATGCCGAAACCGGCGCCAGTTATGCTGATTTGAAGGTCCTCGCCGAAGCGGGCTTGCTGCACTTCAACGAAACCGAGGTCTGGCGTGACCCATTAGAGGAGATCCAGGTAAAGCCGGACGTCATCCCAACACTCACTCCGGATCAGGACAAGGTCTGGCAGCAGATCCAGCCAGGCCTTGGGCAGTCCGACCAGAAGCCTATCCTGCTGCACGGCGTCACAGGTTCGGGGAAGACCGAGATCTACCTGCGGGCAGCCGCGCAAATGCTGGAACAGGAGCGCCAGGTGCTGATGATGGTGCCGGAGATTGCCATGACCCCCCAAACGGTACGGCGGTTCATGGCGCGCTTCCCCAACCAGG
>CAYUGV010000004.1:22748-26181 GCA_964444335.1 uncultured Anaerolineaceae bacterium
ATTGCCATGACCCCCCAAACGGTACGGCGGTTCATGGCGCGCTTCCCCAACCAGGTTGGTCTCTACCACTCCAAGCTCTCAGATGGTGAACGCTACGACACCTGGCGCAGAGCCCGCAGCGGCGAACTGAAGCTGATTGTCGGATCGCGCAGCGCGCTGTTTGTGCCCCTACCCAAATTGGGCTTGATTGCCATCGATGAATGTGACCACGACTCGTACGATGAGACCGAGCGAGAGCCTTTCTATCACGCCGTGGAAACAGCAGAAGCCCTGGCAAAGCTCAGCGGCGCGAATTTGATCCTGGGCAGCGCCACCCCGCGCGTCACCCAATATTTTGACGCTCGTCGGGGAGAAATGAAACTGCTGAGCCTGCCCAACCGCATCCTGGCGCACCGTAGCGAGGTCACAGGTCGAGGCAACCCGGATGAACTGCTCACGCTGGAGCTGCCGAAAGTGAACGTGGTGGATATGCGCTTGGAGCTGCGCGCCGGCAACAGCAGCGTGCTTTCCAAGACGCTGCGCGACAAGCTTGCCCAGACGCTGCAAGCCGGGCAGCAGGCAATCCTTTTTCTGAACCGCCGCGGCAAAGCAACCTACGTTTTTTGCCGCCAGTGCGGCTATACGCTGCGCTGCCCGAGAGATGACCAACCGCTGGTGCATCATGGATCGGGGCAAAACCTGATCTGCCATTTGTGTGATTACACCCGCCAGATGCCCAAAAAATGCCCCGACTGCGGCAGCAGCCAGATCCGCCAATTGGGCTTGGGAACCGAACGGCTTGAAGAGGTGGTGCAGAAGGAATTCCCTTCGGCGCGCCTGCTGCGCTGGGATGCCGACACAACCCGCCGCAAGGGTGAACACGAGTTGATCCTCTCACATTTCAGCGCGCACCGGGCTGACGTCCTGATCGGCACGCAAATGCTCGCCAAGGGGCTTGACCTTCCCTTGGTTACGCTGGTCGGGATCGTGCTGGCAGAAGTCGGCTTGAATCTGCCCGATTATCGCGCTGCTGAGCGCAGCTTCCAGGTGCTCACGCAGGTTGCCGGTCGGGCCGGCAGGAGCCCATTGGGCGGGCAGGTGGTTTTGCAGACCTATCAGCCTGAGAATTACGTGATCCAGGCTGCTTCAAGGCATGATTTTGAGGGCTTCTACCAACAGGAACTCGAACTGCGAAAGTCGCTCAACTATCCACCCTACTCACGCTTGATCCGGCTGGAATACCGCCACCCAGTTGAAAGCAGAGCCGAAAGCCAGGCGCAGACCATGGCTGACTTGCTCAGGGCTGAGATTTCCGCCCGGAGGATGCGCCAGACCAGCTTTATCGGCCCGGTGCCGGCGTACTATCGTAAAGTTGGCGGGCAATTCCGCTGGCAGATCATCCTGCGCGGTCCGGACCCGCTGCCTTTACTGGATGCCTTACCCCTCCGCGGCTGGCAGGTGCAGATTGACCCCTCTGACCTGCTATAATTACAGTCCAAGCATGTTTACAGGCTGTTACACCAATCAATTTGGAGTTTTTCTATGAACCAACGCCAGGAACTAATTAGTTGGGAGGATGTGCATCGCCTGATCGACAACCTCTTGCAGCAATTTGACCACAAATACAACGTGCTGCTGATGATCACCCGCGGTGGCATCGTGCCGGGAGGGTTCCTGGCAGAAGCCATGGACATCCGCAATATCTACACAGCCTCGGTCGATTTTTTTGAAGCCCACGAAAGCCCCGGGCAAGCCAAATCTCCTTACCTGGCCTGGCCGAAGTTCCTCCAGTTCCCGGATAACGCTGTCCTGACCGGCGAACGGGTGCTGATCGTAGATGATGTCTGGGGTTCTGGGCGTACCATTACCGCGGTGCGCAAACGCGTGGCGGCAGCCGGTGGCTTGCCCTCCACGTGTGTCTTGCATTTCAATCCTTACCGCAATTTATTTGATTCCAGCAAGCCCGACTATTACGGCGCGACGACTGATGCCCGCATCATCTACCCATGGGAAGTTGAACACGGTTTTCGCAATCCCCTGCTTCCTAACAAACCCTGAGTTGGAGATATCCATGAGTGAGATTGGCACCCAAAAAACCCTGCATTGGTACGACGCCATCACGATCAACATCTACTACTTTGCGCTGACGCTGCGCAGCCAAACCCTGACGCCGCTGATCGTGCCGCTCCTGGTGCAGCAGTTTGTGGGAGATGAAACCAAAGGCGCCAGCTATGGCAACATGCGGCTGGTTTCGTTGATGGTCGCGCTGTTGGTGCAAGCAGTCGCAGGCATGCTCTCCGACCACAACACTTCCCGCTGGGGTAAAAGAAGACCTTTCATCCTGGTCAGCACGGTGCTGGAGATCATTGCCTTCCTTGGGGTGGGTTGGATTGCCGGCAGCATGGATGGCATGGCTGGATATTGGGCGCTCTTCGTGGTGATCGTGTTCTCAATGATCTTCTCCAATATTGGGCACGGCGCAGCCCAGGGATTGATCCCGGACCTGGTACCGCCTTCGCAGAGGGGCAGATATTCCGGTATCAAAGCCTTCTTCGAGTTGCCACTGCCGTTAATTGTTGTGGCATTTACCATTTCCAAGCTGGTCACCGCGGGCAACCTTTGGGCGGCAATCCTGGCTATGATCGCCGTTTTCGTGGTGGCAACCGTCCTGACGATGATGGTCAGGGAAACGCCATTGAAGCAGACAGCCAAACCCATGGATTGGGCTGGAATCCTGCGCCTGGTGGCAATGACAGCTCTATTTACCCTGGTGATAGTCGTGATTGGGATGGGGGTGCGCTGGCTCGTTCCGCTTCTCCTGGCGCTCAAGGGCTCTTTGTCGCTGGTGCTCGTCGGTGTGGTCGGCATCGCAGGCATGCTTCTGGCAGTCGCGCTCGGGGTGATCGCCTCGGTACGGATCAGCCTTGGTAAAGAAGCCGAGAAACGTCCAAGCTTCACCTGGTGGGTGATCAACCGTCTGGCTTTTTTGGTTGGAGCCAACAACCTCGCCAGTTTTGTGCTGTATTTCATCCAGGAACGTTTCCCGGATCTGCAAGGAAAAGCGGCGGCACAGCCGGCTTCTCTGCTGATGATGGTGGTTGGGGTAGCCATCCTGGTGATCTCGATCCCATCCGGCTGGCTGACGGATAAGTTTGGTGCCAAAAAGCTGTTATTAATCAGCGGATTGCTGGCGACCCTGGGAACCGTAGTTGTGATCATGTCGCGCACCATGCCGATCATGTTCGTTGGCGGTGTGTTGATCGGCCTGGCAACAGGAGCCTTCTTTTCTTCCAACTGGGCGCTTGGGACTTCGATCGTGCCCAAGGAAGAAGCTGGACGCTGGTTGGGCATCTCCAACCTGGCGGGAGCGGGAGCTGGCGCTGTGGGTGCTTACATCGGCGGACCGATTGGCGACGGTGCTGGTTATGTGCTGTTGATGGGTCTTTACGGGTTC
>CAYUGV010000005.1:0-26103 GCA_964444335.1 uncultured Anaerolineaceae bacterium
GTCACGATCGTGCCAAAGCCCGAAAGGGTGAAGACGCGGTCCACTGGCAAGCGGGGGCGATTGAGATCGCGCTTGGGAGGCGTGTTGGCTAATAATTCCGCGAGCTTAAGATTGAGTTGCTCCAAACCCTCTCCGGTTTTAGCTGAGACGCGTAAAATCGGAGCATTTTCCAGTGTGGTGCCTTCCACCAATTCCTGGGCTTCAAGCTCGACCAACTCCAGCAATTCGCGGTCTGTTACCAGGTCGCATTTTGTCAGAACGATCAAACCGCGTGATATTTCAAGCAAGTCCAGTATGGCAAGATGTTCGCGTGTTTGTGCGCTGACGCCTTCGTTGGCTGCGATCACAAGTAAAACCGCATCGATGCCGCCGATGCCAGAAAGCATGTTCCCCACGAAGTCGCGATGCCCGGGCACGTCGATGATACCGATCGTTTCCCCTCCCGGCAACACCATGGAGGCAAATCCAAGGTCGATCGTCATCTCACGGGCGATCTCTTCCTTGAGGCGATCCGGATTAGTGCCGGTCAATGCGGAGATCAGGGTTGATTTACCGTGATCCACATGCCCGGCTGTACCGACGATGTGCATGATCAGCCAGACTTTTTCTCGAGGGACGGTGCGATTTCCTGGATGGAATTCTGATAAGCCATCAGGATGGATTGTACATGGCGCAATGTGCTTCGGTTGAGGACCTCGAGTTGGTCTCGAATGGATGCAGTCAGGTCGTCAACTTCCTGCAGTTGAGCTGCCAGGTCCTTGAACTGCTGCGCGTTCTCGCGACTCTGTTCTTCCTGTGAAAGCATGTAGTTCGTCCAACGTTTTACATCATCCGATTTAAAGCCAGTCCATTCCTGGCGGAAGCGTTCATCGTTCAGTCTCTGGAACTCTGTAATTTCATTGATCCGGCGTTCAAAACGCTGCGTAACTTCATCCGCACCGCTGACAGCCTTGCTGACTGCCTGGCGGGCAGCTTCAAGGTCTTCCATCTGTTTGTTAAGGTTCAGGTTAACCTTATCAATCTCAACGAAACGTTTTTCCCAGGCGGCGAAGGTCTTGTCTTTTTCGACAAGCGAGTTGTTCACCTTTTCGATGAAGACAGACTGCGCTTGCTTGCGGTCTTTTTCAAACGTCTGCAATTCAGCAATGCGCGTATCCAACGTGCGGAAACTATCACTGAAGCTGTCGAAGCGACTGCGTGTCTCTTCCAAACGCTTGCGCACTGAGGCGACTTCTCCTTGTAAATCCGTCAGGCGCTTGGCTTCCTGGCGGCGGCTTTCCTCCAGTAAGTTCAAAGAGCGGCGATAATCCTCATCGAAGCGCCCCACTTCCTGAACCTTGACCTTTAATTCATCAATCAAGCGGGCAAGACGTGCATCTTCAACCTTATAGGTTCGCATTTCCGTTCGGATAGGTTCGATTTGCTCAGTGAAGGGGAAAACATCCGCAACAGATTTTCGCGTGGCTTCGATCTCGAGCTTTGTACGCTTGATAGCTTCATTCAAATTGAGTTCAGCGCGTTCGTTGACGTCTCGGATCTGCTTGGTCAGGTCAATATTTAACCGGTCGATCCTGTTATCGTATTTGTCAAGAGTCGCCATTTGATTTGTGTTTTTGTTAATCAGTAACTCGAGCTCTTTGATCTGTTTACGCAGGTTGAGGTTATCGCTCTCCAGCTGGTTTAAGCGGTTCTGCAAAGAAGCGAGGTTGTTTTTGTCATTTCGACGTTCGTTGTCGAGCCATTCGACACGCTTCTCAAGTTGTTCAATTCCAGAATAGTCGTCCATAGTTCACCTTTCAGTGGAAGCTGATGTGATTATACAATGTTTACCCATCCTGTCATCCTAATTGGGCGGTAGGAGGTGGATGAAGGGATCCAGCAAACTTAAAAAAGGATTAAGAAAAACATGGGGCAACAACCCCATCAGCATTGACAGGAGAGTCATAAAACAAAGGACAAAAATCTGCCACAAGGATTCTTTGCCATTGATGGAATCGGCTGGCGATGAGGAATTTGGATCGGTGGTGAGCAAGGTATGCATCAGACGCAGGATGAAGAGTGCCATACCTGCCACTCCCAAACCAATCAAAGGGGTGTAGTGGTATGCCAGGCCCGCGCCGCTGTTCCAGAGCATGCGTTTGGCGGGGAAGAGCCCAAAGGCAGGCAAACCGAGCAAGGTGAGCAGGCTGATGACCAGGGAAAGGCTGTGGAAAGGTAACGTGGTGAACATACCACGCAAGGACGTAAAACTACCGTCAATTTCCGGCGCAATCTGTTGAATGGAACTCAGGGTGTAAGCCCACTGCCAATATGCAAGCGCCCGGGGCAGAATGCTAAGCGCCAGCGCTTCCCCTCCCCCTTGACCGATCAGGCCGATTGCAAGCACCGAATATCCGGTTTCGATCAGGATAATGTACGCCAGTATGCGGTTGACTTTGGTCTGAAGAGATGCCAACACACCCCCAGCCAGCAGGGTGAGAACGCCTGCCCACTGTATCACCGTCAAAATCCCGGTTTGATTCCTAAGCCAGGCAAATTGATCCAAAACTTTTAACAAGAACAATGCCAGGATGCTCTGCTGCATCAAAAAGACAAAACTGAAAACCCACGGATGCGCTTTTTCGGCAAGCATTGGAAGCCAGGAGTGGAGCGGAAAAATGTTCAGCCACAGTGAAAAACCAATGAGAATCATCACTGTTCCGCGCAGGATCAAGGTACTGGCACTCGGGGCGGATTCAATGCCTGCAACCATCCAACCACTTAGCAGAATGAAAGGCATCGCGACTGTCTGTGAGACCAGGTAACGCATCACGCCGCGGTCGGTTTGTTCTCCACGTGGGGTGAGCAGCAGAATGCTGATCAGAACGATCAACTCCACGATCAACGCGGCATAAAGGAATGGCTCCACGGAGAGGGTTGTGACCCACAATGCCGTTATAGTCAGAGAGACTGTCGGAAACCATCGGCTTACTGAAAAACGCAATCCGGCAATGTTCCACAGGAAGCTGAAGAGATACATGATCGCAACAGTTTTCAGTTGGCTGCCGGTGAGGATCAAAGCCCGGTTGAGGATCAGGAAAGTGTCGTCGAACAGGAAATTCCTCCCACCCAGCGTAAAGTCAAGATTCTGCGGGAGGATAAAAGCTGCTACTGAAAGCAAAAGACTGCCCAGGCAGGCGATCCAGACCGAGAGCTTATGCAATCGATGAACAGCACTAAGTACCAGGCTGAGCAGAAGAGGGAAAAAGATCCAGATTGTGGGAGTGCTCATCAGGTTCATTCGGACCTGCCCTCCACGTCTTTGACGATGAAATAGCAGCCAACAAGCGCGAGGCTCAAATTAACAGCGGTGAAAAGCGCTTCGAGCACCCGCGAGAACTCCAGGCTTGCATATAGCAATTCGAATCCTGAGAGAAACGTCAGTAAACCAATAACCAGGTAGAGAGGTTCGGTAATGGTGCCCATCTGGAACAAGCCAAAGAAGACCAATCCCAGGCTGGCAGTGAGGAGAATTTGACTGCTTTGTGGAAAAACAGATTGCTGCATTCCGGATGCGACCAAGTAACTGATCAGAACAAGCAGAATAGCGATTGTCCCGCGAAAGACTTCTCCGGAAGAAAGGCGTCGACGTTTACGGATTGACTCGACCAAACCTGAAGAAACCAGGGTCATATAGAGCATGACGCTGACCATCAGTCCAACGATCAGTTTGATCCCGGCAAGCATCGGAGAGCGAACCTCAAGAATAACCAAAAAAATGCAAGTATATTGCAGCGCCAAAGCAAGCAGGTTCAGCGCCCATTGACGCCTCACCAGGTTGATCGCCGCGGCAAGCAAGAGGACAGCAACTGCGATAATGTGCATTGTCTCGTTCATGGTTGACCAACCCTTGTATAGATCAGGATTGCCATGACCAAAAGGAAGAATATGGACCAAAGGACACCGGCTTCACCCTCGAGTACCTGTCGGAAAAAGCCCGCAACATCACCCAACCGCGCAAAGAGCCAGCGCGCGATCGCGTAAACCCAATCCAGGCTGAAGACGACACGCAAAGCGTTCAGAACTTGATGCCCCAATCGATAGAAAGGAATTTTTGCCTTGAAACCTTCGCTGGTAAGTTGCAACCCGATTCTATTGGTGATGACACCGCCCACCAAAACCAATCCGATACTGGCAACGCTTCCCCACCAAACACCAATGGTGAGCACATCCGGCCAACCAACCAGGTTCAGCACCAATATGGTTTGGATAATGAGGATCAGACCAAGCGGGTAAGTGATGCGGGCATACTTTTCCAGGCCAGTGACGGTGCTGTTGGCTTCGAGTATGTAACGCAGGTAACCACCCACCAGCATCGCATGGCAAATGATCATCACAATGCCAGGCAGGTTTACCCCGTTTCCAAGTACCGCGCTCCAACCTGAAGCTGCCAGTGTGTAAGGAACGCCCAAAAGTCCGATCAATCCCAACAGGGGGATGAAACGTACTCTACGGATAGGGGGATCGAATAAAAAAAGGACACCACCGGTCAGAAGCAGCGCCAACCCCCAAACCCGGCTTTGGGCAGGTTCTCCGTTGAGGGCAGATCGCAGAGCAAAAGCCGAAAGCGCCACAATCCAGTAAGGTCTGCCTTCGTTTGTGTTGGCACGAGTGAGCCACATGGCTGAAGCGTAAAGGGCTGCAAGGACGGTCAGGACACTGATTACCGATACCAGGCTTTGATTCAAAACCAGGATCTCAGAGGGTAAGTGCGCAATTAAAACCAGGGCGGAAACAACCGGAGCTAAGCGCAGCAATAGATCGGTTCCGCGCCGAAGCTCCGGGATATCCTGAACCATAAGGTTCAGAGGCAGCACTCCCAATCGCAATCCGGCTGCAACAAGGAAGAGCAAGCTGGCGGTTGGGGGAATCTGTGTGAAGTCCAACCCAGCGGTCACTTGCCAACCTACCGCAGTCGCAGCAACCAGGACGAACGTGCTGATCAATCTCACGCCATAGACAGTGGTCACTTTTCCGTTTGCCCCTGGACTGCGGAGAAAATTGAGGACGTAAATCATCTCCACCAAGTCTGTTACCGCCCAGGCAATTGCCATAGTTAGCGGTCCTCTTGCCATGACAGAAACAAGGTTCAAGCCAGTCAGCGCCAGTGCGGCAGCCCAATTGGTGGGAGAGGTGTTGGAGGAAGCCCGGCTGGAATCAGTCAGGATCACGGCGATGCACAACGCCAGGATGGCAACCATGTAATGCCAGTTGATGTAATCAATGCGGAAGGCAATCACGGTATGGTAGAGGGATTCAGGCAGCCAGCGGATCAGTTCTACTTCCATTGGTAGGTAAAGCCTCAGGAAAAATGTTCCGAGCCAGGCAAGGGCAGCGCCGGCAATTGCGATGATCCAGGAGCGCGCAAAGTTTGGCTTGACTGCCTGGCTGATGGTCAGGGCGATGGCAGGAAGCCATAATAAGCCAAATATTCCAATCAGGATCATAAGATAATCTCAATTGAAAGGATCAAAGAATTTCGCCTGCCTGGCGATGAATAAAGCGTCCTTCGCCAGCTTTACCGAACCAGTTTTGACCGTCAACGATCAATTTTCCTCGCAAAAAGACTTTGACAGGGTAACCACGCAGTTTCCAACCTTCATATAAATTATAGTCTGTGCGGTGGTGCGCCCAAGCCAGCCCATAGTCCAACTCTTTTTCCGGATTCCACAAGGTGATATCCGCATCCGATCCTTCGGCGAGAGTGCCTTTTTTGGGATAGAGACCAAAGATCCGGGCAGGATTGGTAGCGGTCAATTCCACAAAGCGGTTCGGGGTGATGCGGCCGGTGTTAACAGCATGGGTCCAGAAAACCGGCAAGCGGTCTGCTAACCCAGGCAGGCCATTGGGAATAAGAGTGAAGTTTTCTTTGCCAAGTTCTTTTCCCGGAATGGCAATTTCCCTGCCTTCATAAACGATTGGCTTTCTGCCATTGAAGAAGAACGGACAATGATCGGTCGCCAGGACCTGGATGGTACCATCCAGCAGGCCTTGCCAGAGCCCTTGCTGGTCAACTGGCTTGCGCATAGGCGGTGAGCAGATCCATTTTGCGCCGTCAGGGCGTTTGAGGTCGTCTTCGGTGAAAAAGAGATATTGAGGGCAAGTCTCACCCATGGCAGGGACTGCATGTTTGCGGGCGTATGCAAGCTGATCCACCTCACCAGCCACGTTCATATGAACAAGGTAAAGGGGTGAATCTGCCTGGGCTGCCAGGGCAGCTGCACGCAAGCTAGCTTCCACCTCGCCCCAGGCAGGTCGGGTGCGGGCATGCTGGATGGGAGCAGTTTTTCCAGCAGCGAGCGCTTCTGCCACCAGGATGTCGATCACATCCCCATTTTCAGCATGGACCATGGTGAGCAGATTATTTTTTCCACCGATCCGCATGACCTTGAAGATATTACCGTCATCCAACCGCAGTCGGCCGTTATAAGCGGTGAAAACCTTCATGCTGGTGACACCCAATCGGGGCAGGTCAGGAAGTTCTTCAGCGACCTGTTCGTCGAAATGAGTGATGTTCATGTGAAAACTGTAATCGATGCTGGTTTTTGGGTCCGCCATGGCACGATGCCGCGCGATATTTTCTGCGAGGCTGACAGGCTCCTGTGAAACAAAATCGATCATGGTGGTAGTGCCGCCAAAGGCAGCCGCTTTTCCACCAGTGTAATGATCATCCGCGGAAATCGTACCAAACATTGGCAGATCCAGGTGTACGTGCGGGTCCACGCCGCCGGGGAGGACTAAAAGACCGCTGGCGTCAACAATTGCTGCGTCAGGGTCTACGATACGTTCATCGATCCGGCGTATGATCTCATCCTCCACCAGCAAATCCGCCTTGCGGGTCGTTTGCGCGGTGACAATCGTTCCATTCTTGATGAGCGTTTTCATAAAACCTCACTTTTTCGCGGAAGTAATGCCGCTCAATAAAGCCAACAAGGTTGGATCCAGGGGAATTTCCGGCAGGGGAGCCGCATTGTAGGCTTCGCTCCGCGATGCGCGCTCTCGCAGCGCCGCCCAGAGGACTGGTCGTTCCTGGTCGTGTACAGGCAGGTCGCCCAGTTCTTTCGCATCCCGAACGTGCCGCATGGTCGTGTAGAAGAAGGTCACACGTTTCCAATTGCCGGCGGGAATGGGCTTGGGTAGTTCGATCAGACCGCCCAGTTGAAGCTTGAAATACTCTTCATTTGCCCTGGGGTGGTCCGGTTGGTCGCGAAAGAGTTGATCACGGGTGGTCAGTTCATGCCCAATGATCGGCGCCAGCCATCTGATCTGCCAGCGTTCCCTGGCACCAAAGCTGCCAGTCTGATAGAGCGCCAGGTAGTCGACAGCAATCACCTTGGGGGCGTTTTTCAGCGGAATGCGATACCAGCCCAGAAGGCGGGCAATGTCGAGATCCCTTTGGTTGGGGATGATCGCCACCAGCACCAGGCTGGTATCGTCAATTGTCTCTAGCGCGCTCAAATGGCTCCTTTAGAGCTCAACCTTCGCCTTGTGGTTGAACTCCTCGATCAAGGCATCGATCTCAGGCTGCTGGGCCTGGACTTCGAGCCAATAATCCGGGTCATACCATTGGTCCATGATCTCGCTGTAGGTGCGTCCCTGCTGTTCAACCCAGGTGTAATACTTCAGGTTGTGGATGCGTTGGCGCTCGCGATAACCAAGCTCTTCCATATAATCGGTGGTAACACCTTGCAGGTAGCGGGCTTCGTCGGCGATGGCATTTTCCTTGCTGTACTCGCCGAATTCTTCGTGCATCTCGATCAGGCGGCTCTGATAGAGTTCCATCGAGTCAGTCAGAACGGTGAGGACAATATCTTTCTCAGTCAATTCGTTGTACTTGGCGAATTTGATGGCGGAGAGCAGGTTGGAGATGCTGGAGAATCCCAGCAGGTCGAGCTGATTGACGAAATCGGCGTCGAAGCCAGAGTCGATTAGATGCTGTTTACCTGCAGGCTCATTGAAGAGACGCGCAAGGTTAACCACTGCGTTGTCATCGATGGCTGTGACGAAGTCAGTGTTCTTCACATTATGTACCCAGGGGACGTGCTTGTCACCAATGCCTTCGATGCGGTGCGCGCCAAAACCGTTGTTGAGCAGGGTTGGGCACTGCAGCGCTTCACTCGCGATGATCTTCATACCGGGGAATTGCTGCTTGAGGTAGTCGCCCGTGGCGATCGTACCAGCAGAGCCGGTTGCAGACGCGAAACCAGCGACGTGACCTTTTTCATCCAAAAGCTTGCGCGCTACTTGCTCCATGGCGTTGCCTGTGATCAGATAATGCCAAAGGTAATTGCCAAATTCCTCGAACTGGTTGAAGATCATCAGATCCTCGCCGCTACGGCGGAGTTCCCAGCATTTATCAAAGATTTCCTTGACGTTTGATTCAGTGCCTGGTGTGGCGATGACTTCATCTGCCACATTACGCAGCCACTCAAAGCGTTCCTTGCTCATGCCTTCCGGCAGAATGGCAACAGATTTACAGGCAAGAAGATGCGAGTCATACGCACCACCACGGCAGTAGTTGCCGGTGGAGGGCCAGACTGCTTTTTGGGTGGTGGGGTCAAACTGACCAGTCACGAGGCGCGGCACAAGGCAGCCAAAGGCAGCGCCAACCTTGTGGACTCCGCAGGGGAACCACTTGCCCACCAGGGCAACCACCCGGGCTTTGGTGCCGGTGAAACTGGAGGGGAACTCGAGGTAGTTGACATCACCAAACAGACCGCCAAACGGTTTGGGTTCATTGTGCCAGGTGATGCGGAACAGATTCAGAGGGTGCAGATCCCAAAGCCCGATCTCTTTCAGCCGGTTTTGGATGTCGGCGGGCACCAACGAGGGGTCGCGTTGCTGCGCCAGGGTGGGGATGATGATCTTGCGTTCACGTACACGCTGCAGGGTGCGTTCGAGACGGTCTTGCATAATGGTTAAGTCAATTCTTGTCATGGTTGGATTCCTCTGATCTGTTTATTTTTCTTCTACCCGATCCAGCCGGGTGGGGTCGAGGGTCTTTTCGGGTCCCTCGGCAACAATGTAAAGTGGACGACCTTTCGCTTCGTCGTAAATACGACCGATGTACTCTCCGAGGATGCCCATGCCGATCAGCAGGATGCCTGCCAGGAAGATCATGGTCAGCCAGGTTGCCAGCACATATGTGAGGTCAAAGTGGTTAAAAACTGCCAACCCAAGGTAAACCAGCAGCAGGATCACGCTGAGAGCAACCAGGACGATACCGCCAGTGGTCAGCATTTGAAGCGGAAAAGTCGAAAAACCGGTCACGGCGTTCATTGCCAGACGGATCATTTTCTTGAGAGGATAGTGGGTCTGCCCGGCATGACGCGCGGCACGTTTGTATTCCACGCCAATCTGCCTGAAGCCCACCCAGGCACCCATGCCACGCAGGATGCGGTTGCGTTCGCGCATCTGGTTAATAATGTTCAGTGCCTGGCGGTCGATCAGGCGAAAATCGCCGGTATTGAGCGGCATTTTGACATCGGTGATCTTGTAAATCAGCTTATAAAAGAGCGAGGCCGTGGTCAGCTTGAACCAGCTTTCCCCTTCGCGCTCGGTGCGCACTGCGTAAACGATTTGGTAGCCTTCACGCCATTTTTTTATCAAATCAAGGATCACTTCCGGTGGATCCTGCAAGTCCGCGTCGATAATAACGACTGATTGTCCCCGACTGTAATCCATGCCGGCAGTCACGGCGATTTGGTGCCCGAAATTCCGGGCAAAGATGATCGGGCGTACGCGTGAATCCTGAGAAGCAAGCTTACGCATGACATCCGTGGAGCCGTCCGAGCTGCCGTCATCCACCAGGATCAATTCCCACTCTTCGCCAGTCTGGTTCAACACTTCGCTGACGCGGGCGTAGAGCAGGGGGAGATTCTCGAGTTCGTTGTAAATTGGGGCTATGATGCTGAAGACAGGATCAGACATGGAGCACCTCCTTTAGTTGTTTCAATGTTGGCTCAATGATCGGGGCAGGCACTACGGCTCGCATGACGGCATTGACGTCTTTCAGCCCGCTGCCAGTGCAAAGTACCAGGGCGGGTTCGTCTGGGTGATGCAGACCTAGCCGGATGGCTGCCTGGAGCCCGGCATATGCCGCAGCGGCAGCCGGTTCCACGAAAAGGCCTGCTTTACCAAGTATCGGGATGGCTTGGAGGATCTCCTGGTCTGAAACGGTCAGGAAGTACCCGCCGCTCTGCTTAACCCGTTTGAGTGCACGGAGTCCATCCCGCGGCAGGTCCACGCTGATGCTGTCCGCGACGGTTTTTGCGCTGACCGGTTCGATAACATCTTTGCCAGCCGTAAAAGCATTGAAAATGGCCGCGGAGCCTTCAGCCTGCACGCCCACCAGCCTGGGTAATCTTTCAATCCAGCCCAGAGCCAGCAAGTCGGCAAAGCCTTTGGCCACGCCGCTGAGGATGTTGCCATCACCCACCGGGATGAAAACGGTCATGTTTTGATCAAATCGATCGCGATTTCGCAACACCTGTTCCCAGATCTCGAGCCCAGCCGTCTTTTTGCCTTCCACGGTGTAGGGGTTGTAACCAGTGTTGCGGTTATACCAACCGAGTTCATCTGAAGCTTCGATACTCAGGTCAAACGCCTGGTCATAGGTTCCATCCACCAACACAACCTTTGCGCCAAACGTCAATAATTGTGCCACCTTGGCGGGTGGAGCGCTGCGCGGTGCAATAATGACCGCTTTTTTACCCACACTGGCAGCCATGCAAGCCATGGCTGCGCCGGCGTTTCCAGTCGAGGCTGCTATGATGGTCTCAATGTCCGCCTCAATCGCGCGGGCGATCACCAGGGCGCTGGCACGATCCTTGAAAGACGCGCTTGGATTACGGCTCTCGTCTTTAATCCATAATTCACGCAACCCAAGGGATTTTTGAAGGGATTCAGGGCGGTAGACCGGAGTCCAACCCACCTGGTGCAAGGGTATCTGATTGAAACCGGGATCAGGAGCGGCAAGCAGTGGGGCGTAACGCCATATTGAGGATTCTTTGCTCCTCAATATGGCAGATTGATCAATTTCAACAGGATTTTCTTCAAAGCTGAAGTGGGTATCCAGGTTGCCACCACAGGTCAGACAGTTATAGGTGACCTCGTCGGGCGCAAAACACTGCCCACATTCAGAGCATTGAAAGTAGCTAAGCGGCATACTGTTTCCCATTAAGTTGCGCAGGGATAAGGGGTGAATTTTAGAGTGCTCAAGTTCAACTCACCCGCTTATCCAGTTCAATTTCTACTATTCGTTTATTCTACCTTACCGACTAAGGCACAATCCAGGTGCCGGTTTTGCCTTCGAGGGCGTCCTTGATGTGTTCAGGGTCGGTGATCAGAGCCTTCTTACCGCCCTGGTCCATGAATTTCAGGATGGCTTGGATCTTTGGCAGCATCGAGCCTTTGGCGAACTGACCTTCAGCCAGGTATGCACGGGCTTCAGCAACTGTCATCTGGTCGAGCCACTTTTGGTCCGGCTTGTTGAAGTTGATCGCCACTTTTTCGACCGCGGTGCTGATCAGGAACAGATCGGCTTTGATCATGCTGGCAAGAATGGCTGAGCCAAAATCCTTGTCGATTACAGCTTCCACGCCGGTGAGATCGCCATTTTCAAGCTGCATCACCGGGATGCCGCCGCCGCCAACCGCCACGACCACAAATCCATGGTCAATCAAGCTGCGGATTGCGTCTGCTTCAACAATGGTTTGGGGGATGGGGGAAGGGACAACACGGCGCCAACCGCGACCGGCATCTTCCACCATGGTCCAGCCTTCTTTGGACATCTTCTCTTTTGCGGCTGCCTCATCCATGAAGGAACCGATGGGTTTGGTTGGGTTCTGGAAAGCAGGGTCGTTACGATCGACGATGGTCTGCGTGATCACAGTGGCAGCTTGCTTCTCGATCCCGCGCAAGCGGAATTCGTTGTGCAGGGCTTGCTGGAACATATAGCCGATGGCACCCTGGGTGTCCGCGCCACAATAATCCAGCGGAACTTCGTGCAGCTCGTGGGACGCGATTTCAGAGCGGCGCAAGATAAAGCCTACCTGTGGACCGTTTCCGTGCGTGACAACCACATCCCAGCCATCAATGATCATGCTGGCGATGTGCTTCATCGTTTCCACTGCAGCCTGATACTGATCTGGAACAGTCTGATGGTTCTTGTCTTTGATTAATGCGTTACCGCCTACTGCAACTACTGCCAAACCTTTGCTTTGCATATAAAGAATCTCCTCGGAAGTCCTATTATTATTTGGTTTAAACTTGTAACAGGCGTTTGGTCGCCTGGTTGTGTTTCTCAATTTGTTTGTGAACATCAAGTGTAGTCAGGTGACCTTCCCTCACGATAACCTTACCTCCGATGACGGTCCAATTAGCCTTAACTGGTTGGCAGAAGAGGATCGTGGCAAGGGGGTCGGTGATCGCGCCGGCATAGTCCAGTTGGTCCAGGTCCATGGCGAAGAAATCCGCGCACTTTCCAACCTCGAGCGAACCGATATCTTTACGGCCGAGCACCGAAGCGCCGCCGCGAGTGGCAATCGAGAGCGCCTGGCGGGCGGTCATCAGGGGAGGGGCGTCTGGCGCGGAACGTGAAGCGCCTTTGATGCCGCTGTTGAGACGCGCGAGCAATAACGCCTGCCGGACTTCATTTAGCATGTGCGAACCGTCGTTGCTGGCAGAGCCATCCACGCCAAGCCCCAGCTTTACTCCGCGAGCCAACATGTTCATTACCGGCGCGATGCCGGAAGCAAGCCTCATATTGGAGGATGGGCAGTGAGCCACGCCGCAACCATGGTGGGCGTAAAGATCCATTTCGGCTTCGTTCACCCAGACAGAATGGGCAAACCAAACGTCATCCCCAATCCAGTCGACCGTCTGCATGTAAGCCACTGGCTTGTGTCCGAATTTCGCAAGGCAGAAGTCGTCTTCGTCTTCGGTCTCGGCCAGATGGGTGTGGAGGTGGACGCCATATTTACGTGCCATGGCTGCCGACTCACGCATCAGTTCGCCTGTCACGCTGAAGGGGGAACACGGCGCGAGGACAATCTGAAGTTTGGACCCGGGTTTGGGGTCATGGTAGCGCTGGATCAGGCGTTCGCTATCTTTGAGGATGTTCTCTTCGGTGTCCACGACGGAATCCGGTGGAAGCCCGCCCTGCGACTGCCCAAGGCTCATTGATCCGCGCGAAGCGTGCAGGCGCACTCCGATCTCTGCAGCGGCAGAGATCTCATCGTCCAGCTTGCTGCCATTGGGGAATAGGTAGAGGTGGTCCGAAGCGGTCGTGCAGCCTGAAAGTGCGAGCTCTGCCAGGGCGGTTTGCGTGCTGGTGAAGATATCTTCCGGGTTCATGCGCGCCCAGATCGGGTAGAGCGTGGTCAGCCAATTGAAAAGGTTGGCGTCCTGCGCAGCAGGCAAAGCGCGAGTCAGGGTCTGATAAAAGTGGTGATGGGTGTTAACAAGACCCGGCAGAACCACATGGTGCCGCAGGTCGAGCACTTCGTCCGCAGTTTGTGGCAAGTCAGCCTGGCTTCCGATCTGTTCGATGAAACCATCCCGGCAGAAAATTGCGGCATTTTTCAATTCGCGGTCTTGCCCGTCCATAGTGACGATCAGGTCAGCGTTTTTGACGAGTAGGGTCGGCATGAAAACCTCCAGGGATTATTTCTGGTCAGCCAATTCAGCTGCGTGAAGGGTGTTTTTGAGCAGCATGGCAATGGTCATTGGTCCAACACCGCCAGGGACCGGGGTGATGGCACCGGCAACTTCTGCCACTTCATCAAAAGCCACGTCGCCCACAAGGCGATAGCCTTTTTTGGCGCTGGCGTCTTCTTTTTGATTAATGCCCACATCGATTACGATTGCACCCGGCTTCACCCATTCTTGCTTGACGAACTCGGGCTGACCAATGGCTGCCACAAGGACGTCCGCTTGCCGTACCACCGAAGGCAAGTCGCGCGTGCGGGAATGGCAGATCGTGACGGTGGCGTTGGCTTTGACGAGCAGCAGCGCGACTGGCATGCCCACGATATTGGAACGTCCAAGCACTACGGCGTTCGCGCCGCTTAGTTGCGCGCCGGCTTTCTCCAAGAGCACCATGCAGCCGGCAGGCGTGCAGGGGATAAAGACAGGTTCACGCCCTTTTTGCGCAAGGCGTCCGATGTTGACCGGGTGGAAACCATCGACATCCTTGTTAAGGTCGATCGCGGAGAGCACTTTTTCCTCGTCCAGGTGATGGGGGAGCGGCAGTTGCACGAGGATGCCGTTGACGGCAGGATCGGCATTGAGTTTCTGCACAAGCGTTTCAACTTCCTCCTGGGTGGCATCTTCGGGCAATTTGTACCCAAAGGAGTTGATGCCAACTTCGGCGCAAGCCTTTTGCTTATTGCGCACATATACTTGCGAAGCCGGATTTTCGCCTACCAATACAGTCGCAAGACCTGGCGCTGAAAGACCCTTTTCCAGGCGGGTTTCGACCGCCGCCTTGACTTCGTCACGGATTTCCTGCCCGATTTGTTTTCCATCAATAATATTCGCGCTCATGTCATCCTCCGAGGGTCATTATACCCGAAAGGAAGGTATAATTTACGCATGCCCACATCTTCCACTCCGTTAATTATCGGCATCGCCGGCAGTTCAGGCTCCGGCAAAACAACCATGGCCCAGAGCATCCTTGAAGCGATTGGAAGGGACAAAATTGCTTTCCTGCCGCATGACGCTTATTACCGTGACCAGAGCGAAAAGACCTTTGAGGAACGACTTCAGGTTAATTACGATCACCCTGATTCGCTCGAAACGGAGCTTCTGATCAAGCACATCCAGGCGCTAAAACGAGGTGAATCGGTAGATCTGCCGGTCTATGACTTCAAACAGCATACTCGCGCAGCAGCCACTGTTCACGTTGTTCCCAAACCGATCATCCTGGTGGAGGGCATCCTGATCTTCGTTGAACCGAAACTGCGCAACTTATGCTCCATGAAACTTTTTGTGGACACGGATCAGGACATCTGTTTCATCCGACGTCTCCAACGGGATGTGACTGAACGCGGTCGTACGGTTGACTCGGTCATCAATCAATATATGAAAACAGTTCGTCCGAGTTTCATTGAATTTGTAGAACCCACAAAACGATTTGCTGATGTGATCATTCCTGAGGGCGGTCATAACACGGTAGCAGCAGAAATGGTCATCTCACGCCTTAAAGCTCTGCTGCCAGACTAATCGTGGAAGAAAAACCCAAATTCACCAAGCCGCAGCTCTTCTTCCGTTTGCTGCTGCTGATTTTGTTGATAGTGGGCACTGTCTTATTACTCCTCAATCGCGATAAAATCCAACACCTTGAAGTCTACGGATATCCTGGAATCTTCCTGATCTCGCTACTTTCAAATGCCACGATCCTGGTTCCGCTTCCCGGGGTGATGATCACCTCTGCTATGGCGATGGTGTTCAGCCCGTTCTGGGTGGCGATCGCGTCTGGGGCAGGGGCAGCACTGGGCGAACTTTCGGGATACCTGGTGGGGTTTGGTGGGCAACCCATGCTCGAAAAATCCGAAAGAGTCAAAAAGTTGACCGCTTGGATGCAGCGCAATCAGTCCTGGACTATCTTTCTGCTGGCCCTGGTTCCCAACCCGTTGTTCGACATGGCAGGTTTTATGGCCGGGGCTTCCCGGATGCCTGTCTGGAAGTTTCTCTTCTTTTGCCTGATGGGAAAAATTGCTAAGATGCTCGTATTTGCCTACCTTGGAGCGGGCATTTTCAGCGTCTTTAGATAATAGACCCCCAAACGAGGTTTTGGATAAGTTTCCACACCAAAGAATTGATGCCTGTGTATAATCATGCTATGAGTGATTGGATTGAATTAACCGAGAAACATCTTGGAATTACGCTGTCTGACTTACAGCGGTTCCAGTTCCAGGTTGTGCAGGAAGAATTGTTGTTATGGAACGAAAAAATCAACTTGACAGCGATCAAGGACATTAAAGGAATCCAGGAAAAACACTTTTTTGATTCTCTTACCTGCTTCATGGGTTTTGAAGAGTGGCCTGAGAGTATGATTGATGTGGGCAGTGGGGCTGGATTCCCTGGATTACCGGTCAAGATCGTCAACCCGCAAATGCGGTTGACACTGGTGGAATCCGTCGATAAGAAGGCCAATTTCTGCCGTCACATCGTAGAGGAATTAGGTCTGACGGATGTTACCGTGCTCTCAAAGCGCGCTGAAGAAGTGGGGCGGTTGCCTGAGCACCGTGAAGCTTATGATATCGCCATCGCGCGCGCGGTTGCTCCAGCACCAACCCTGGCGGAGTATCTTTTGCCTTTGGTCAAAGTGGGCGGACGTTGCCTGATGCAGAAGGGAACAAGAGGTCCGGAAGAGGTAATACAGGCTGGCAGAATCGTTGACCTTTGCGGCGGTGAGATCAGTGACCTGTTTCACCTGGACTTTGAAGGCATCGAAGGTGAAGGCAACCTGATCATTATCGATAAGCTTCGCCAAACACCCGACGTATTTCCCCGGGCCGTCGGCATTCCTGCCAAGAAACCAATCCTTACTTTTAAGGGCTGGAAGTAACCAGTCGCATCCAATTGGGTTAATTTCTACTAAACAGATCAGCTTATGAAAACAGAGATTACATTCTTTTGTGAATTACGCGCCGAAGCGTTGAAAAAACTATTCGAAGACCGCTTCGTTTTCGACGACTTGAAGACGCTTAACGCCGGCCTCTCGCTGGGAATACTGGATCTTTCCCCCGAGCGCGCGAATGTTATCAAAAAACTCAATCGGCTCGACATTCCAGTGACTGCCTGGCTGCTGTTGCCAGAGGAACAGGGTTACTGGTTCAATCTTGGCAACTACACTGAGGCTGCGGCGCGCTACCAGGAGTTCAAAGCCTGGAGTGAGCAAAACCAGCTGCAGTGGGCTGCGGTGGGGTTGGATATTGAAGCCGATATCAACGAGATGAAGGAATTTGCCAATGAACGCGGAGCGGTCATTCAAAAAGCCCTCAAACGGCTGAGAGATACCAAAGCCTATCGAACTGCAAAAACAGCGTACACAGCGTTGGTCGCGCAGATCCATGCCGATGGATACATGGTGGAAAGTTATCACTTTCCACTGATCGAGGATGATCGGGATGCCGGATCTACGGTTGTTCAGCGAGCCGCCGGGTTGGTGGATGTGGCTGTTGATCGGGAAGTGCTGATGTTGTATTCGAGCTTCTTTAGACCACATGGGCATTCGATTTTGTGGAGCTACGCTCAAAAAGCCCAGGCAATCGGGATTGGCAATACCGGTGGCGGCATCCAGGCTGGCGCTCTTGAGAATGTGCCCTATTTGACTTGGGATGAATTCGCGACCGACCTGCGCCTGGCACGCCGCAGCGGCAAGCCGATTTATGTTTTTAGCCTTGAAGGCTGTGTTAAACAAGGGTTTTTGCCACGCCTGGTCACTTTTGACTGGCAGGCAGAGGTCGATTTGCCCACGACCGCGTTGGTGTCTGCCGGCAGGAGTAGTCTGCATGGGTTGCTTTGGTTACTGGAGCGACCAATTGTGATCCTGGCAGGATTAGTGGGTGTGATTGGCACCCTGATGATGATCAAATCTCACGGAAAATCAAAGAAAAACGAAAAATAGTTGCTTTTTGGAAGACCATATGGTCAAATTCCTCGCGCGGCCTGGAGACCGGCGAGAACTTTTAGGTTAGCTGAAGCTTTCCAATAACTTCGCCCACTCTGCGACGCTCAGAGTTTCAGCGCGGCGTGAAGGCTGGATGGCTGCTTTAAGCAACATGGCTTCGACCTCACCAGTTGACAGGCCTAACCCTGCTGAAAGCGAATTACGCAGCGTCTTACGTTTTTGTCCGAAACCCGCGTGCGCCAGCTTGAAAAACTGATCCAATTTCGCCGCAGGGATGAGCGGCTCGGGATGCAGGCGAATGCGCAACACCGCGGAATCCACATCCGGCGCGGGGAAGAAGCTGCCAGCCGGGATAATGCCCGCGATCTCCGGCTCGCCGAACACAAACACCGAAAGTGAAAGCAGGCTCATCTTGCCGTCGCGTGCCACGATGCGCTGCGCGACCTCCTTTTGGATGGTCAGGATCACACGCGAAGGCTTGAGAGTCGCTTCGAGCAGGTGGCGGATGATGGCGGAAGTGATGTAGTAGGGGATATTCGCCACCACCACGTAGTTTTCCTGCTTAACGAGATTGGCAGGGTCGAGTTCAAGGATATCTCCGGGAACAATCCGAACATTCGAAAAAGACTTTAAAGCTTCTGCGAGCGGCTCAAGCATACACCTGTCAATTTCAACGGCTGTGACAAATGCGCTATTTTGCGCGAGCAGGTAAGTGAGGCTGCCCAAGCCCGCGCCAATCTCAAGCACTTCTTCGCTGCCAGTAAGTACAGCGGCGTTGATCACTTTCATCAGACCAGCAGGTTCGACCAGGAAGTTTTGCCCCAGGGACTTCTTGGGCTGGATGCCGTAGCGTTTCAACAGAGGTTGGATGTTCAGAAATTCAGGGCTCATGGCAATATCGCTGCAACGTAGGCTGGCACTGGGGTGAGGAAGTAAATTACAGTCCAATCGTGCCAGGGGACGTAGTTTTCATCATCATACCCCAGGTCGATCCAGTACCTGCCTGGAATTCCGTAACCCGAATCAGCGATGATGCCATGCCCATAACCGGGCACGTAGACCGGCTGCATTTCCAGTCCGTTGTACCAGGAGGCCGCTACCGCTATGATACCCTTTGTCAGAGGGATGCCAGAGCGTGTTTGCGCACCGTAGCTGAACTCGGATGGGTGGTAGGAGGTGGCATAAACGCTGACCTTGCGCCAGTATTCAAGCGTTTGCCCGTCCACCACCTCGGTTTTGACCACCACCTTGGTGCCCCAGCCTAACACTGCGTCGGCTGGATCGGAAGCTTTCCAAGGACCTTCATCCTTGGTGTATACCACCACACCGTTTTCAAGGCGGCTTCGCTGGCGCGAGATAACCAAACCAAGTTGACCGGGAGTGACCACCGAGGTTGTGTCCAGTTCGGCTTCAGGGTCAAGCTGATAAGAATAACTGAAAGTGCTCTCATCCTTAACCAGCGAGATACTTTCCGTGCCCTTAATGAGCGTGATCTGGCCGTTGTCTGGCAATGGTTGGTCCTCTGGTGGGATGGTGCGGTCAAGGTTTTGAAGGGAAATGCCAAGCTCCGCCAAAGCTTCACCCACCGTGGGTGCAGCAGACATCCCGTTGACTACTTGATTGCCGATCATGATCACAATTCTTCGGGCTTTGGCAAGTGTGAAGGCGTTTTGGGCTTGGAGCAAAATGTTTGGTGAAGCGGATAGTCGGTCCTCGGGTTGTAATTGGATTCCGGCTTCAAGAAGCGCTTCAGCCAGGGTTTCTTTTTGTGTGAATAGCACCCGGGGTTCGCCGCCAACATCCAATGTGAGCTGCTTTGCGGGGAGGAATTGCAGGCTGACCTCCGCGCCGATGGGTAATGGCGCGTATGGATCGATGATCATGCCGTCCTGCATCACTAAATCTTTCGGGAAGAGGCGTATCCCGGCTTGTTGCAGCAGATTAGCAGGTACAAGCTCCGCGCTTTGCAGCGTGACTTTCTCGCCGTTGTTTTCAATCTCCACCAAGCGGGCACGCTGAAGGCTCAGTTGGCTGGGTAAGTTGAAAGTGAAAGTGTCCGGATCAATCGAGGCGCGGTCGCCAGGTTCCAGTTCGTATTGGAGCTGGCGCAATAATCCACGGAAGGTGAAGGCGATGGCTTGCACGCGCAGGGTCTGCCCGTCGACCACGAGTCGGTAAGGATGCCAAAGGTGAGCAAACATCAATCCAAGCCCGCTCAGTGCGAGGGCAATACTCAGGAAAACCAACATCATTCGTTGTTTAGTCATGATTTCTTAAATGTATCACAGGCTTGAAAAACGTCAGCCCGGGGTACACCTACGCCGGTGTCAAATCCAATTTCTGGATTTTTTGCAGGATTGTCAAAAGTCGGGCTTTCCATTCATCCTTGCTCAAATCAGTGATGTTAACCCAATAGCCGTTTTTTCCAGCCCGCACGTTCGGGTCAATATCCGGTAAGCCGCGGTCTTTTATGCCATTGGGCAGGGCAGGGTAAGAAAGCAGCACCTGGTTATTGTTGATACTGACGGAATCGATCCCGGCAGCTTCTCCGCGTAACTTGACCTTCATCTGGTAGAGCAGGTCCAGCACTCCCTGGGGGATCGGACCAAACCGATCGGCAAACTCGATCTCGGTTTGAGCGATTTCAGTTTCGCTGCGCAGAGAAGCGATCCTTCGGTAAAGCTTGAGCCGCAGTTCCTGGTCGGGGATGTAGCTGGCTGGGATCTCGCTTGAAAGCGGCAGTTCGACGTTGATATTGAGGCTCGGGGCTTCAACGGCAGGTTCTACTGGCAGCCCTGAATCGCTGCGCATAGCCTTCACAGCCTGGCCGAGCAACTTGGTGTAGAGGTGAAAACCAACGGCAGCGATATAGCCTGATTGGCGTGTGCCCAGCAAGTCGCCTGCGCCGCGCATTTCCAGGTCGCGCATGGCGATGGCATAGCCCGCGCCGAGTTGGGAGTTGTCCGCCAGGACTTCCAGGCGTTCCTCACCCTCCGGGGTGGGGGCGCGACGTTTATCGCGGAAGAGATAGGCAAATGCCCGCTGTGCGCCGCGTCCGACCCGACCGCGCAATTGGTAGAGCTGCGCGAGCCCGAAAGTATCAGCCCGGTCGATGATCAGGGTGTTGGCGTTGGGAATATCCAGCCCGGATTCGATGATCGAAGTGCACAAAAGCACGTCAATCTGCCCGCCGGTAAACTGCTGCATCACCTCAGCCAGCTGCTCTTCGGGCAGCCTGCCGTGCCCGATGCCAATACGGGCTTCGGGTACGAGGGTGGAGAGGTGGTTATAGACCGCCGGAATGGAGTGAATGCGATTGTGGACAAAGAAAACCTGTCCGCCGCGGTCCAGTTCGCGCACGATCGCTTCGCGCACCAGTTTTTGATCATACGGCCCGACGTGGGTGATGATCGGCAGTCGTTCCTCGGGCGGTGAGTTGATATTGGAAATATCCCGAACGCCGCTGAGCGCCATGTAAAGCGTGCGAGGGATGGGAGTGGCAGTGAGGGTGAGCACATCCACCTCGGAACGGAGCTTTTTGAGGTGCTCTTTGTGGGTCACGCCAAAGCGCTGTTCTTCATCGATCACGACCAGCCCCAGGTCCTTGAACTTGACATCCGCTGAGAGGATGCGATGCGTGCCAATCAGGATGTCCACCTGCTTTTCAGCCGTCAGGCGGATGATCTCATCCTGGGCTTTGTTCGATCGGAAGCGGGAGAGCATTTCAACGGTGACCGGGAAGACGGAGAGGCGCTGGCGGAAGGTTTCGTAGTGCTGCTGCGCGAGAACAGTGGTCGGCACCAACACCGCCACCTGTTTGCCATTTGTCACCGCTTTGAAGGCGGCGCGCAAAGCCACTTCGGTTTTGCCATATCCCACATCGCCGCAGAGCAACCTGTCCATCGGACGTTTGGCTTCCATGTCGGCTTTGACCTGCTGGATGGCAAGCAGTTGATCCGGGGTTTCAATGTAAGGAAACGAGGCTTCCAGTTCTTTTTGCCAGTCGTTGTCCGGTTCAAAGGCATATCCCTCAGCGGTCTGGCGCTTGGCGTAGAGCTCAAGCAGATCCTGCGCCACTTCCACCACGGCATGACGAACACGGCTTTTGGTCAGATCCCAATCGGCGCCGCCAAGACGGCTGAGGCTGGGAGGACCACTTTCGGGTCCAATGTAGCGGGTGATGCGGTCCGCCTGGTGAATTGGCACGTAAAGGACGTCGTTATCTTTATACGCAATCGAAAGATATTCGCGCTGAACACCATCGATATTTGGGGTGTGGAGCCCGATGAACTTGCCGATGCCGTGATCCACGTGAACCACCCAGTCTCCCGGTTTGAGGTCCGCATAGACCGTCTCAGGAACATCGGCGTTGAACATGGGGCGCCGGCGGGGTTGCGGGCGGCTCCAGCCGAAAATTTCACTATCGGAAAGCAGGTGCTGCTGGATTGCACCTTGCTTTAGAACCCAACCGCCTGAGATGGAGCCCTCAATAAAATGGTGTAGTGTAGCTTTCTCGTTTACTTCAGGATGGGTCTCTGTCCAAAGCTGCTTCAAGCGGGCAGCCTGCCGGGATACCACTGTCCAGGGAATGGCTTCATTATCGAGGGTCTCAATGTGGTACTGGTACTCCTTGAGACGACCGGCAAAACGTGGACCTGGTCCAAAATCCGCGGAGAGTGAGGATCCGCCTTCGGCGTTCGTGTGACCAAGCTCGAGCATTTGATGCTGGCTGAGGCTGTCAGCTAATTCAGACCAGGTCAAATACGGAACAGGTGCATTCTCAGCCAGCGCATGGCTGGCAATTTGGTTTGCCCGGCGTTCAGTGGACTCTTCTTCGATATCATTGGCAGCCGCTTCAATGAATTCCTCACCGTCCAGTAAGACCAGGGCTTCCTTGGGAAGGAAGTCAATCAGGCTGGATGGAAAGCGGTAGAGCTCAGCGATTTGCAGTTCGGTCGGCTGGTAGGGCAACTCTCCCTCATCTGGCTGGTTGAGAATGAGCGCTTCAGATGCCGGGAAAAGAACTGTTTGATCGAGCTTTTCAGTGGTACGTTGGGTGGTTGGGTCAAACAGCCGCAAAGTGTCGATCTCGGGACCAAAAAACTCGATTCGAACCGGCCATGGGCTGGAATGCGACCATGCATCCAAAATGCCGCCACGGCGGGAGAATTGACCCGGACGGACGACGATGTTGCTGTATTCATAGCCCAGCCTGACGAGATTGGCGCTGGTTTCCACCAGGTCGCGCTGCTCGGCCAGGCGAATGCGCAAGGTATGCTTCAGGAAGTCCCGCCGTGGAATGGTGCGGGTCATCGCTGCGCGAATGGGGGCGATCACGACCGAATGGCTCTGGGGGGTGACAGCGCCTGGCAACCAATAACGGCTGAATTCCGTCAGCACGCGCAGACGGTCGTGGCGTGTGCCTTCGGACCAAGGCAGATCTTCGTAAAAAGAAGGATTGGGCTCAGCAAAGTAGAGATTGGTGCCTTCCGGCAGCCAAAATCCCAGTTCGTCAAAGAGCGATAGTGCCCTATCCGCTCGATTTGTGAGCAAGAGGATGGGCTTATCGAGGTCGTGGTGCAAGGCAGCCAAAAGCGCCAGGCGAACTGCGCGTGGCAATCCCAAGCCGCGCAGGCTGCCGCCGGTGTAATCGCCTTCCTGGAGCCTAAGGAGCAAATCCTGATACGCAGTCAGACTCGAAAGCGGTGCGAGCAGCGGATGATCAGCCGACTTCCCCATTGTATTTGTTCATGGTTTTTGTAAGACCTTCATTGATGAAGGTTTGGCAAGCTTCGATGGCTGTCTGCAACACTATCTTCAGCAGTTCGTTTTCAGATGGCAAGAAATCTTTTAACACGTAGTCCACCGGGTCCATCTGCCCTGGTGGCCGGCCGATCCCCAAACGCATACGGGGGAAATCCTGTGTGCCCAGCTGGGTGATGATGGATGCCATGCCGCGCTGCCCGGAGGTGCCACCGGTGGGACGCAAGCGTAACATGCCTAAGGGAAGGTCGAGATCGTCATGGATGACCAGGAGGTTGGAGAGTGGAAGTTTGAAAAAACGCAGCAACGGAGCAACAGCCCGTCCGGATTCATTCATGAAAGTCATCGGTTTGACAAGTACAACCTTGTTCTCGCCAAATCTGCCCTCGCCGATCATAGCTTTGAACTTCAGGCGTTTCACTGGAATATTAAAGGCATCAGCTAATTCGTCGATCACCAGGAAGCCAAAATTGTGACGGGTATGGCGATAGGCCGGCCCCGGGTTGCCCAGTCCGACGATCATTACCGGAAAATCCTTGTTGATGTCTTCCATATTCCCTCTGCTTTCGCAATCTTATATTTTAACACGGAAACTCTTCGGACAACCACAATTTAGATGTTTCAGAATGGGGTTGGAACGTAAAGCTAAATTGGTGAATTGGTGACCGAAACAAGCATTACCGACCCGAGAAGCATAAACACAACAGACCGCTCAAGAGCGGTCTGTCGATTGCTAAATTTTGAAGTTAGATAAACAAAGCCGGCAGGAATGAAACCGTGTCCTTGAACACTGCCCAAATGCTGCCACCAAAGATTATGATCGGGCAAAGGATGCAAAGGCACAGCACGAGCAGGACGAGCAGGATGATTGCCCAAACCGGGAATTTTTCCTTCTTGTCAGGGTTCGCGGGAGGGGTTGCAACGTAATCAACCACCTTGGGGGCTTCTTCAGCTTTTGGCGCTTCGGCTGGTGCGGGTTCTTCTGCTCCGGGAGTATAAAGATTGTCATTCCAGCGACCGGGATCGTCGGCGTCTTTGGTTACTGCTGCGCCCCAGCGGTCGGCTTCTGGCTGAGGAGGAACAGGGGTTTGAGGTGTTTCAGGTGTGCTCCATGTTTCGGCAGAAGCCTTGTGAAATTCATCTTTCACTTCGCTCCAATCGCTCTGCACGGTTTCTGCGGCTTGGGCAACTTGCTCCTGGGCGGCTTCATGAACTTCTTCGATGGGGAATTGCACCTGCTCCGCAGACTCTTCCACAGGTTTCCAGGCATTTTCAGCAGCATCGTTCACTTTATCTTCGAACTCCTGAGCTGCATTTTCAAGGTTTTCGTCCATTTTTTATCCTTTCACAACAGGTCCATTCGAAACTTACAGGATTAATTATACAACATCCAGGGGCACTGAAAAGGTGAAGGTTATCCGTGAACAGCAGGTTGTTTTTTTGCATGATACTCCAGAGGTCAATTTAGTTATAATTGGATAAGAAAGTGAGGTAATAATGAAAAAATTTGTCGCTGAATTTAAGGAATTTATCACCAAAGGCAACGCGCTCGATTTGGCTATTGGCGTTGTCATCGGCGGCGCCTTCGGCGCTATTGTCAAGTCGTTGGTTGAAGACCTGATCATGCCCATCATTGGCGTGTTCCTGGGCAAGGTTAATTTTGCCGACCTCTTCATCCAATTGAACAAGGCAACTGTAACTATTCCTGCGGGCACCACTTTGGCTGCCGCCAGGGAAGCAGGCGCTGTGGTCTTTGCATATGGCAATTTCATCATGGCCATCATCAACTTCCTGATCATCGCTTTCGTCATTTTCCTGCTTGTCAAAGCCATCAATAAAGCCCGCAAACCAGCAGAAGTCCCTGCTGCAGCTCCTACAACCAAGATCTGCCCCTTCTGCAAGACTGAGATCCCGCTCGAAGCAACCCGTTGCCCTCACTGCACATCCCAGTTATCTTAATGACATCAGATATCAAAAAAGCTGTCCTGCCGGACAGCTTTTTTGATTCAGGCATGCTACAATTTGCAGATGCAAAATCAAATCCACTTTGGCGATAATTTGCCTTTCTTACAAAATCTACCGGGCAATTCAATCGATCTGATCTATATTGATCCACCGTTCAACACTGGTAAGCTGCAGTCACGCAGGCAGCTCAAAACCACCCGTTCGGACTCGGGTGATCGGATCGGTTTTGGGGATCAAAGCTACAGCACTGAGGTCATCGCTACGCGGGATTATCGCGACAGTTTCAAGGATTACCGTGCCTTTCTTGAACCCAGGCTGTTGGAAGCCTACCGGATTCTCAAGCAATCTGGCAGTTTGTATTTCCATATCGATTTTCGAGAGGCGCATTACTGCAAAATTTTGCTGGATGAGATCTTTGGGCGGGAAAACTTCCTGAACGAGATCATCTGGGCGTACGATTTCGGTGGCCGGGCTAAAGACCGCTGGCCTGCCAAGCACGACAACATCTTTTTCTACGTAAAAGATGCGCATAATTACACCTTCAACAGGCAGGATATCGACCGCATCCCATACATGGCTCCCGGTTTGGTGGGGGAGGAAAAGGCAAAGAAGGGCAAACTTCCCACAGACACCTGGTGGCATACGATCGTAGGCACCAACAGCAAGGAAAAAACTGGTTATCCGACCCAAAAACCCCT
>CAYUGV010000006.1:0-17700 GCA_964444335.1 uncultured Anaerolineaceae bacterium
ATGATCCCGATCATTTTTGCCCAGTCATTCCTGACCTTCCCGGCGATTCTGTCCTCATTCTTTATCAACGCCCAAACCAAGTGGGTCAATAGCGCAGCCAATTGGTTTTATAAAGCCTTTGGCGGAGATACCTGGTGGTATCCGATCATGTTCTTCGTCCTGGTTGTTGCGTTTGCATACTTCTATACAGACGTGCTCTTCCAGCAGCAGAACTATGGCGATAACCTGAAAAAGCAAGGCGCTCAGATCCCGGGTGTTGTCCGTGGAAAACCCACGCAGGATTACCTGACCCGTGTTCAGCGGCGTATAACGCTGCCTGGCGCGTTCTTCCTGGGTTTGGTGGCAGTTTTACCTTACATCATGGGCTACTTCCTGCCAACTGGCAGTGTGGGTGTGCACCTGATGCAGGCTTCTGGTCTTCTGATTGTAGTTGGCACCATCCGTGAGACGGTCGAATTGATTGAGACCGAACTGCGCATGCACGGCTACGATGATCGGCTGATCAACTAAGCTGGAGAGTAACAAAATGAACACGAAAGCCACTTACATTGTCATGCTGGGTCCTCCGGGAGCCGGCAAAGGCACACAGGCAAAAATCCTGGCAGAAAAGCTGGGACTGGTACATGTTTCGACTGGAGATCTCTTCCGCGAAAACCTGAGCCAGGAAACTGAACTGGGTAAGTTGGCTTCGAGTTTTATGGTCAAGGGCGAGCTGGTGCCAGACGATGTGACCATCGCTATGGTACGGGAGCGCCTCTCACGACCCGACTGTGCCAAGGGAGCCGTGATGGACGGCTTCCCTCGCACCCCGGCACAGGCTGAAGCGTTTGAAACACTTTTGGCTGAGATCGATGGCAAGGTGGATTTGGTGCCTTTCATCAGTGTGCCAAATGAAGTGCTGGTTGAACGCCTTAGCGGTCGTTGGATGAGCCACGCAGGGCGCGTCTATCACGCGCTCTACAACCCGCCCAAAGTCAAGTGGGTGGATGATGTGGATGGCTCGCCGCTTTATCAGCGCGACGACGACAAGCCGGAGACGGTTTTGCACCGGATCAATGTGTACTACGACCAGACCTCGCCTTTGATCGATTATTATCGACAGGCTGGGAAACTGGTCGAGATTGACGGCACACAGGAAATTGAGCAAGTCACGGAAGATTTGCTGAAGGCTGTGGCGTAATGTTTGGAAGCAGTATCAATCTCAAGTCAGGCGCGGAAATCGCCCTGATGCGGGAAGCTGGTCGGCTCAATGCCATGACCCTTGAAGCGGTCAAGGCAGAGATCAGACCAGGTGTAAGCACTGGTGAACTGAATGAGGTCGCGGAAAGCTTTCAGCGGGCTCATGGAGTTTACTCGCCCTTTAAGAATTATGACCCCGGAAACGGGGTGCCCTTCCCAGGGAGCATCTGCACCAGTATTAATGAAGAAATGGTGCACGGCATTCCCGGAAAGCGTAAGCTCAAAGAAGGCGACATCCTCTCGGTGGACTGCGGCACGGTTTACGAAGGTTTTGTGGGCGATTCGGCTTTTACAGTCGGCGTCGGCGAGATCTCAGTGGAAGCGCAGCGGTTGATCGATGTGACCCAAAAAGCGCTGGAAATTGCCACTTCCTTGATGGTGGTTGGCAATCGCAGCGGTGATGTTGGCGCGGCGATCGAAGCGTACGTGGAAAGCAACGGCTTCAGGTGCACGCACACTTACACCGGTCACGGTGTTGGGCGCGAGATGCATGAGAACCCTCAGCTGACCAACTACGGCGTGCCTGGGCAGGGATTTTTGCTGCGCGAAGGCATGACGATAGCGATCGAGCCGATGGTGCTGATTGGCACCCGAAGCACGAAGACCTTGCGCAATCAGTGGACTGTTGTTTCAGTCAACAGGCAGCTGACAGCGCACCAGGAAAACACAATAGCAGTAACCAAGGAAGGCCCGCTGGTTTTGACCAGTTTGTAGCCAAAACCTTGTCAATATTGAACGATAAAGATATAATAGATTCTTTGCGGATAGAAGAAGGAGTTAGGACTGATGAAAGTATCAGCATCGATAAAGAAACGCTGTAACAAGTGCAAGATCGTCAAAAGAGACGGTCGGCTTTATGTTATTTGTACCAATACCCGCCACAAGCAGCGACAAGGATAAGGAATCATAATATGGCTCGTATAGAAGGTGTTGACCTCCCGCGCAACAAGCGCATTCAGATCGGTTTACGGTATATTTTTGGTATCGGACCAAAGACTGCGGATCAAATCCTGGCAGCCACTGGCGTCGATCCTGATATCCGGGTAAAAGACTTACCCGAAACCGAAGTTTCGAAACTACGTGATTACATTGGGCAGAACGTCAAGGTCGAAGGTGATCTGCGTCGGGAAGTCCAGATGAACATCAAGCGTTTGGTTGAGATTGGCTGCTACCGTGGCTTGCGCCATCGTCGCAACCTGCCAGCCCGCGGTCAGAATACCCGCACCAACGCACGCACACGCAAGGGTCCCAAGCGCACCGTCGCCGGTCGCGGACGCCGCCGTGGAGCGACCAAGAAATAATAATGAACTGAACAGCAAGCCCGGGGTGGGGTTCCCTTTCTCCCCAGCGGCAACCTGGAGCTATGCTGTTACAGACATGTAAAGATTTAGTGAGGAAGAATTATGGCAAAACAAGCACGTACAGCGCGGCGAACGACCACTTCGCGTAAGGTCAAACGCCAGATTTCGACAGGACAGGTGCACGTCTTTGCGTCCTTCAATAACACCATCGTGACCATCACGGACCTGCAGGGCAATACCATTTGCTGGGGCAGCTCCGGGTCAGCTGGTTTCAAAGGATCGCGCAAGAGCACCCCATTTGCTGCAAGAATGGCAGCCGAGCAAACCGTGAAGACCGCCCAACAGATGGGTCTTCAAGAAGTTGAACTGTTCGTCAAGGGCCCTGGTCCTGGTCGGGAAGCTGCAATTCGTGCAGTCCAATCATTGGGCATTCGTGTTCGCATGATCACAGATCTGACTCCTGTGCCCCATAATGGCTGCCGACCTCCCAAGAAACGCCGCGTGTAATTTAGAAAAAGGAAATTATTAAAATGGCAAGATATACAGATGCAGTTTGTCGCTTATGCCGCCGGGAAGGCGAGAAGTTGTTCCTCAAGGGAGAGCGCTGTTACACTCCTAAATGCGCCTTTGAGAAACGCGCTTATGCCCCTGGCATGCATGGAAAAATGAACGCCGGCCGCCCTGGTCGCGAATCTGACTATGGCAAGCAATTGCGCGCCAAGCAGAAAGTCCGCCGGGTATACGGGATCTACGAACGCCAGTTCCGCCGTTTTTACGGGCAGGCGCTGCGCATGCGTGGACAGACAGGTCCTAACCTGTTGACCATCCTCGAAACCCGCCTGGGAAACGTTGTTTATCGTCTTGGTTTTGCAGCCAGCCGTGCCCAGGCACGGATCCTGGTGAGCCACGGTCACTTTTTGGTGAACGGTCAGCGCGCTGATATCCCTTCTTATGGTGTCAACGTGGATGACGTCATCACCGTGAACGAAAAATCCAAGGAAACGGTCTATTTCAAGAACTTGCGCGAAGAAGCCGAAGGTCGCACTGTACCAACCTGGTTGGCACGTGACCTGACCAATCTTTCCGGACGGATGCTGCGCAACCCCGAACGTTCAGAAATTGATGGCAATCTCAACGAGCAGTTGGTTGTTGAGTACTACTCACGCTAATCTGAGGACTAGTTCAGTCTTACTTAATCGTTAGACTGGTTAGGGGTAACCGTGACAGGAAATATGGAAATGGTAACACCAAAAATTGAGCGGACTGAAGAGTCCCGCGACTATGGAAAATTTACGATCAGCCCGCTTGATCGCGGCTTCGGTGTCACCCTGGGTAACGCGCTGCGCAGGACATTGCTCTCTTCTCTGAAGGGTGCGGCAGTCAGCTCGGTACGGATTACCGATGTGATGCACGAGTTCAGCACCATCAAGGGCGTTCGCGAAGATGTCATCCAGGTTATGCTGCAGATCAAACTGCTGCGCTTCAAACTCCACAACGTGGAAAGCGCAACCATCAGCCTGGACGTCAAAGGCGAAGGCGAAATCACCGCGGCAGATCTGCGCTGTCCTCCTGAGGTTGAAATTGTCAATCCTGATCTCTACCTGTTCAGCATCAATGAAAAAGATGCCCATGTTGAGATGGATATGACGATCGATACCGGCAGAGGCTATCTGCCTGCTGGAGACCGCGCGGACCGGCTGCCTATCGGTGTGCTGCCCGTGGATGCGATCTTCTCGCCGGTGCGGCGCGTGAACTGGGGCGTGACCAATGCTCGCGTTGGTCAGAGCACCAATTACGACCGCCTGCAGCTCGAGATCTGGACCGATGGCACCCTCTCCCCGGAGAAGGCGCTGATCGAATCCTCCCAGCTATTGATGGAGCAATTGCGCATCATCAGCGGCACCGCTGAAGATTCACTCGTGAAACCTGTGGTTCAGGCTGAGGTTGAGACGCCGTTTGTTAGCAAAGACGTCATCGAAACCCCGATCGAAGCCCTGGATCTGACTGTGCGCGTTTTCAACGCTTTGAAGCGCACCGGTATCACCACCGTGGGTGACGTGCTTGAACTGCTGGACAAAGGCGAAAGCGCCATGCTGTCCATCCGAAATTTCGGTGACAAAAGTTTGACAGAGCTGAAAGCGGCCATGGTCGAAAAAGGCTATCTGGAAAAAGAAGAAGAAGTGGAGTAAGAGGATATGCGGCATCAAGTTAAAGGATACCGGCTCAACAGGACGATGGGTCATCGCACTTCCATGCGCAAGACCATGATCAAACAGCTGTTCGAGCATGAGAAAATACAGACCACCCTGGCGAAGGCAAAGTCCATTCAGCCAGATGCTGAAAAGTTGATCACACTGGCACGCAACGCCCAAAAAGGCGACGACATCCTGAAGATCAACGCACGCCGCCAGGCTGCAGCCAGCCTCGGCAACAACAGCAATGAAATTGTTAAGAAATTATTCGATGACATCGCTCCGCGTTTCTCGACCCGCAAGGGCGGCTATACGCGCCTGCTCAAACTTGGTCCCAGACTTGGCGATAACGCTGAGATGGTTCTGCTTGAGCTGGTGAGCGAATAGGCAGCAGAATAGTTATTTAGGCCTTTCACAAGAAAGCGAAAGGCATGGCACATTACAAACTTATCCTCGCTTACGACGGCACGAATTACAACGGCTTTCAGCGGCAGGCAATCAAGACCAGCGTCCAGGCTACCTTTGAGGAAGCCCTGAGGCGGCTGGGCTGGCAAGGCAGGGCAATCATGCCCTCGGGGCGCACCGACAGCGGTGTGCATGCCAAAGGGCAGGTGGTCAGTTTCAACCTGGACTGGAACCACCCCGATTACGCCTTGCAGAATGCCTTGAATGCCTTCCTGCCAGCAGATATTGCGGTGCAGAGCGTGCAACAAGTAGCCCCGGATTTCCATCCCCGCTACGACGCTCTCAGCCGCCGGTATCGCTATCAGCTCTACTGGCAATCGGCACGCGATCCCCTGCGCGACAGGTACGCCTGGCGTCTCGAACGGAAGCCGGAGCTCTCAATGATGCAGGCGGCAGCAAACGACCTGCTTGGAGAGCACAATTTCATTGCCTTCGGTAAAGCGCTGAAGGAAGATGGCACCACCATCCGGCGGATCTACTCGGCGGACTGGGTGGAAGAAGAAGATGGCATGAGCTTCACAATCATTGGGAATGCCTTCCTCTACCACATGGTGCGGCGGATTGTGTATGTTTTGGTCAGGATCGGGCTTGGTGAGCTGCCAGTGGAAACTGTGCGGATTGGGCTCGAGAACCTGAGCACAGGTATCGTCAGCCTGGCGCCAGCGCGCGGTCTTACTTTGGAAGCAGTGACCTTTAGCGAGGATAAATAAAAGATTGTTTGCCCAGCCTGCAAGGCCGGGTATGTATTTTGAAAACGGAGAAGTAAAAGTGGAAAAAACATACATTCCTAAAGGAAATGTGGCTGGAGAATGGTATCTGGTGGATGCCGCCGGTCAGACCCTTGGTCGCCTTGCGACCAAAATTGCAGCGCTGTTAATCGGCAAACATCGCCCGGATTACACCCCCGGTGTGGTTCTTGAAGATCACGTGGTCGTCATCAACGCCGCCCAGATCAATGTGAACCCGACCCGCGCCGAAGAAAAGAAATATTATCGCCACTCCGGTTATCCGGGTGGTCTGCACGAAGTAAATTATCAGCGCCAGTTGGAAATCCATCCGGACCGCATTATTCGGTTCGCGGTGCGCGGCATGCTGCCCAAGAATCGTCTGACAGCGCGTTATCTTGACAATCTGAAAATTTATGCTGGAACTGAACACCCCCACCAGGGTCAGAATCCCCAGCCTATTATTGAAAAGTAGTAAAGAGGAATCATGACACAATACATCGAAGCAGTTGGACGACGCAAGGAAAGCACTGCCCGTGTGCGGGTTTACCCCGGCACCGGCACTTTCACTGTCAATGACAAACCCCTGGCGGATTATTTTACTCGTGCTGGCGATGCGCCTGCGATCCTGAACGCGATCGAAGCGACCGGCAAGAGCGTAGCCGCATTTGACGTAACCGTCAAAGTGCAGGGTGGCGGCGTTAGCGGTCAGCGCGACGCGGTCAAACTTGGTTTGGCACGCGCCCTCGTTTCAGAAGACGAGAGTGTGCGCACTGCTTTGCGCGCCGAGGGTCTTCTGACACGCGACGCCCGTGTTAAGGAACGCAAGAAGCCAGGTCTCAAGCGCGCCCGCAAGGCCCCGACCTACACCAAGCGTTAGTCTGGGTTCCCACCTGCCAGTTTTCTGGCATGTTGGAATCGGGTAATGTTACAATTAAAAGGCTGCCCAGCTTAACTTGGGCAGCCTTTGCATGTTTATTAAGGATGCTGAACTAATGACAGGACGAGGAATTACAATTGTTGGATTAGGACCCGCGGGGGCAGAATACCTGACCCGTGAAGCATGGGCTCACCTTGAGCAATGCGATGAAATCTGGCTGCGAACCAAGTTCCACCCGGCGGTAGCCGGCTTACCGGAAAGTGTGCAGGTACGCAGCTTTGACGAGGTTTACGATTCCAGCGATGATATTGGCTCGGTACTCGAGACGATCGTTCAACAAGTGTTGGAGCTGGGAAAACGCGAGCAAGGCGTGACCTACGGCGTGCCCGGCAGCCCGTTCGTGGCAGAGGAGACCGTCAGCGAGGTCATGAAAGCAGTGGCAGGCAGCGGATTACCCATCCGTTTGATCGACGGCGTCAGCTTCATCGAGCCGGTTTGTTCCGCGCTTGGGATCGACCTGCACCCGCAGATGGTCCTGGCAGACGCTCTTCACATCGCTCAGCTTGAGGTACCCTCTTTTCCACCTACCTTACCTGCCCTCATTTCTCAGCTGGACAGCAGCTTTGAAGCTAGCGAACTCAAGCTGACCCTGATGGCAAATTATCCTCAGGAGCATTCCGTGATGCTGGTGCACAATGCCGGCACCTCTGATGAGATCATTGAGAGATTAGCGCTTTATGAAATCGACCAATCCGTCCACCTGGGCATGCTGACTTGCCTTTACGTCCCGGCATTGAGCCAGGGAACCTCTTTTGAGGACTTTCAGCAGATTATCGCCCGCCTGCGGCGCTATGATGGCTGCCCTTGGGACCGCGAACAGACCCATCTGAGCCTGCGCCCCTACCTTTTGGAAGAGGCATACGAGGTCCTGGAAGCCCTGGACCAGGAAGATAGCGACCACTTGCGCGAGGAGTTGGGCGATCTGATGCTGCAGATCGGTTTGCACACCCAAATCGCGACCGAGGATGGAGACTTCCTCATGAGTGACGTGCTGCAGGGCATTAATTCCAAGCTGATCCGCCGCCACCCGCACGTGTTTTCCGATATCGACGTCGATTCAGTCGATAACGTGCTCACCAATTGGGAAAAGATCAAGGCGGATGAACGCAAGACCAACGGTGAGAGCCACAAGGGCATGCTCGAAGGCATCCCGCTCAGCCTGCCTGCGCTTACACAGGCGGATCAGATCCAGCGGCGGGCAAAACGCGTGGGGTTTGACTGGCATACCATCGAACCGGTGATTGCCAAGGTCCACGAGGAACTGGGTGAATTACGAGACGCCCAAACCGATGAAGAGCGGCAGGCTGAAGCCGGCGATGTGCTCTTCGCGGTGGTGAATTTGGTGCGCTGGCTAAAGGTGGACCCCGAAATCGCCCTGCGCGAGACCAACCTGCGCTTCCGCAAGCGCTTTGGCTTTATCGAGAAGAAGGCCGCGGAGCAAGGGAAGAGCGTCGACCAGTTGAGCTTTGAGGAAATGGACCAGCTTTGGGAGGCCGCCAAAATCGCTTTCAAACAGGAAGCAGATGAGGAATCCGATCGTGGATAATCCCGAAGTCCTGCCAAAGCAGGTGGATGCAAGCAGCTCCGGGAGCGCCCAGGCAGGGCGGCAGATCGCCCGCGCGGCTGGAATCGTGATGATCGCGTACGTGCTCAGCACCCTGGTAGGTGTGGTGCGCGGCATGGTCGTCTCGCATGCTTTTGGCACCAGCGTTTCCCTGGATTCGTTTAACGCAGCTAACCGCGTGACCGAACTGCTCTTCAACCTGACGGCTGGAGGGGCTCTCGGTTCAGCATTCATCCCGATGTTCACCGGCTACCTGACCCGCAAGGACCAAAAAGGTGCCTGGCGATTAGCTTCGGGGGTGGTCAACTCGGTCTTGATCGTCCTGATCCTGGTTTCGACCTTGATGTGGATCTTTGCTCCCTTCCTGGTGGAACGCGGTTTATTCGCGTTGGTGCCGGATTCGAGCCCAGTTCAGGTGGCTGAGACGGCACGCCTGCTGCGGATCATGCTGCCAACTGTGATCATCTTTGGCATCAGCGGATTGGTAATGGGCATGCTGAACGCGCACCAGGTGTTCCTGTGGCCGGCGCTGGCACCCGCGGCTTACTCTTTGGGCATCATTTTGGGTGTTCTACTGCTGCCAGAAGCGTGGGGGATCACCCGCCTGGCAATCGGCGCTGTGATTGGCGCAGGCGGGCATCTGCTACTGCAATTGCCAGCCCTGTTCCGTTTGCCTGCCCGGAAATACGAGCTCGCGGCAGGTTTCAGGGATGCACCTGTGCGCAGAGTGCTGCGATTGATGCTGCCGCGTATTTTTGGCGCTGGCATTGTTCAGCTAAACTTCGTGGCGAACACCATCATCAGCCTATCGCTTGGAGCTGGCTCGGCGAGCGCGCTCACCTGGGCATTCACCCTGATGCTGATGCCCCAGGCAGCCATTGCCCAGTCGGCTGGCACTGCCTCCCTTCCGACCCTTTCGGCGCAGGTGGAGCTGGGAAAATCTGATGATTTTCGCCAGACACTCTCCAGTATCGTTCGGGTGATGCTTTTACTGGCACTACCCGCGACGATCGGCTTGGTTTTCCTGCGGGTGCCCTTGGTGCGGGTTTTGTATGAACGTGGCAGTTTCGATGCCACCTCCACTCAAATGGTAGCCTGGGCGCTGCTCTGGTATGCCCTGGGTCTCACCGGGCACAGCCTGGTGGAGGTGCTGAGCCGCGCATTCTATGCCATGCACGACACCAAAACACCAGTGCTGGTGGGCGTCGTGGCGATGACCGGCAACATTCTGCTCTCGTTCGTCTTTTCGCGGCTTTTCAGCCAGATCGGTTGGCTGCCGTTGGGAGGGCTGGCGCTGGCGAACACCACGGCAACCGTGGTGGAAAGCCTGGCACTGATGGCGATCATGCGCCGGCGTTTGAACGGCGTGGGCGGCAAGCAAATCCTCAGGACGGGAGTTTCAGCTTTGGCAGCCAGCACGGCGATGGGTTTGGCGCTGTTCGCGTGGATGTCCTTGTTTGGGAATTTTAACAAGTTCCTGGTGCTGGCTGTAGGCGTGGCGCTGGGTGTTCTGGTATATGGCGCGATGCTGTGGCTGTTGAAAGTGCCTGAAGCAAGCACGATCGTTCGGCGCGTCAAGGGCAAACTTGCCCAAAAAGGCTGAAAATATTGCAAGATCTGACCAGGTGGTCAGTATTCCTAGAAATATAGCTGAACAATTATGGTTTACATAGTATTTGCCGTGAGCCTTTATTTTTATCTTTCAAGCAGGTTTTCTTGTACTCTGAAAGCTACCCTTTGTAAGCCGTTTAAACGGGTAATCACGGGGGATTACCCCTACCCCTTGGGGTTTGGGGGAGAGTTGATTTTCGTAGCGGCAGACCCCCGTGTCTGCCCAATAATCTGTAAGCAATTAACCTTGTCCAGATAGAATGGCTGAACTTCCTCTTTCTTTCATTCAAGAATTAAGTGCTCTTGCGTTTGACGAGCAGGCTGAGTCCCTGGTGGCAGGTTACGCTCAGCGTTACCTAAAGCATATGCCATTTCTTGCTGACGATGCTTATGCGGGTGAGGGGCACGACTTCCCCATCTGCTGTTTGCATCCACTCGGGAGGTTGGCAGTCATCGTTTGGAAGCTGGCTGAGATCCGGGGCAAGTATGACTCTCTTGGCGTCTCTGCCGAAATCATTGCGGACACATTCCACGATATCACATTAAGACAACACCTATTTTTCCAGGAGACCGGCAAGGTTGGGTTGAGCCGCGCGGATTGCGTCTGGCTTCGGCACCTGGCGAACGCACAGATCTTCAAGCTGGGCGTGCTGCAATATCAGCCGACCACGATGTTTTACCTGGAAACCTACGAGGACGGCAGATCCTTTTTTTCGATCAGCGAGGCGCAAAAGACCAGGCTGCCTGCAGGCACGCCCGTGTTGAACGTACACATCCAAAAAGGGGCAGACCTCAGGCAAGAGAACGTGACTGCGTCGCTGCGGATGGCGAAAGATTTCTTTACCCAGGTTTTTTCTGCAACGCACTTCCGGGCAATGGTGTGCTATTCATGGTTGTTATATTCAGGCTTGAAGGAGCTCTTGCCTGCGAACAGTCGGATTCTACGTTTTGCAGAAAATTTCGAGATTGTTAGTGAGTCGGGGGATAAAAAACAGGCTTTGGAGCGCGTTTTTGGCAGGCGCTACCGACGTAAAGCGGATTATCCCCAGCAGACAAGCTTGCAGCAGGCATCGCTGCGGGATATGTCCAAGCTTGGCTATGCCCTTGGGGTCATTTACCTGGATTAAGTTGTTATGTGGAGAAAAACGGGGTCAACTCCAAACCATCACCAACTGCACCAGGAGGGCGATGGCTGCGCCAAAAAGGACTCCCGCGAAGGCTTCGCCAGGGGTGTGACCGATGATCTCCCGAAGGTACGAAACTTCATCCTCTTCCAATTTCTTTAACTGAAACAGTTCTCGAATGATCTGGTTGATACGTTCGGCGTGAAAACCTGCCTGTCGGCGGACACCAGTCGCGTCGTACACAACGATGGCTGTAATCGCAAGTGCCAGGGCGAAAACCGGGCTGCCCCAGCCAGCATTCAATCCGATGGAAGTTGTGACAGCTGTCATTAATGCAGAATGTGAAGAGGGCATCCCTCCCGCGCTCAAAAGCAGCGTCCAATCCCAGCGTTTGTGGCGCAGATACTCCACCGGCACCTTGATCAATTGCCCCAGGATCCAACCAAGCATGGTTGAAACACCCACCGGATTGGTGAAGAAGTCAAGCAGGCTCACGCGGCCTCGCTCTCCGTCGGCGTAGAAGTGGAATTAAGCGTTTCCACGCGTAACTGAGCGGTTTCCAGGAGCTGGCTGCAAATGTCGCTCAGGCGTTTACCTTCCTCGTAGAGTTTTAGGGCTTCCTCGAGTGGCAGTTCGGTGTTTTCGAGCTGGCTGATGATCTGCTGCAGAGAGGCAAAAGCAGATTCAAAACTGGGGGTGGGTTGGTCGGTCATGGGGTGTCTCCTGAGATGGTCGCGGCGATTTTACCATCGCTCAACTGGATCTGGATGGGTTGGTTTGGGCTGGTCTGATTGCGGCGGGAGATCAGCTGGTGGGTTTGCGCGTCGCTGACGATCGCAAAACCTCGCCGCAGCACTGCCATTGGGCTGACGCTTTCCAGGCGGGCAACCTGGTTTTGCAGTTTTAGCTGATGCTGGGAAAGGTAATGGTTCATGGCGCGCTCAAGGCGCTCACGGGTCTCATCCTGGAATTGCAGGAAAGTGCGCACGCGTTGCGCGGGAGAATGCCTCTGCAGGCGGTTTTCAGCCAGCAGCAGGTCCTGACGCAGGCTTGTGAGCCTGCTTTTCAGGGTCGTGCTCATGCTCTGGTTGATGGATAGAAGTTCAGCCCCCAGGTCGGCCCTGGTGATGGGGGTGGCGAGCTCCGCCGCGGCGGTGGGTGTGGGGGCACGCAGGTCCGCGGCAAAATCGGCGATGGTGAAGTCGGTTTCATGCCCCACACCCGAGATGACGGGCACGCGTGAGGCGCGGATTGCATAGGCGACAGCTTCATCATTGAAAGACCACAAATCCTCTATCGAGCCGCCGCCGCGGGCGAGGATGATCAGGTCCAGGTCGGGCAGAGCGTTGAGCGCTTTCAGCCCGCCGACGATGCCAGCCGGGGCTTCAGCACCCTGGACGGCAGTTGGGGCGAGCGTGACGCGTGCCAGGGGCAGGCGCCGGCGCAAGGTGTTCAGGATGTCTTGCAAAGCGGCGCCAGTGGGTGACGTCACTACGCCGATGTGGCGTGGCAACGGCGGAATGGGGCGTTTTAGTTCGGGGGCAAAGAGCCCTTCCGCTTCGAGGCGCGCTTTGAGACGCAGGAATTCCTGGTAGAGCTGCCCCTCTCCAATCGGCTGCATCTCGTCGATGTAGAGTTGTGTCTGGCCGCCAGCGGGATAGAAGCTCATCGCGCCGTGGGCTTCCACGCTCTGACCGTCTTTGGGGTTGAACCTCAGGCGGAAAGTCTGCCCCTTCCACATCACGCATTTCAACTGGGCATCGTTGTCTTTGAGGGTGAAATAGAGGTGCCCGGAACGATGTTGGACGAAGTTGGAAATCTCTCCCCGGACCCAAACATCGCGCAGGATCTCGTCGGTTTCAAGCAACTCGCGCAGGTAATTCGTGAGGGAGGTGACGGAGAAAACCATCGGTTGGAGTGGGGGAAAGTCAAATTCGAGCATGGGTTAAAGTATAAGCGATTTGAGGGATCAAACGGAGTTAACAAAATTTGGGTATAGGAATCTGAAAACCTCTTAGGAAAGAATGAAAATGCCCCGGTACGGATGGGCTTCAGTCCATCCGCAAAGATCATCCAAAACAAACCTTGGCGGAGGGAGCAAGCCCCCTCCGTACGGATTGCACAGGTCCATCGTGGAAACCTGGCCTCGAAATCTGTGAGAACTGAGGGTTGCTTAGGTAACGATGGATGATGGAGTGCCGGCGGGGCAAGCAGTGAATCTTATAAAACCTTAATCAACAACTTTTTTCCTAAACGATGAGATCGTATAATTTTTATACAACCTGCCTTGATCGAGAGGAGACACATGAAACGTAACATTTTGCTTATGATAATTCTTCTACTGACGCTGAGCGCCTGCGTTACCCCTCAGAATACCGACGTTGAGGCCGAACTTCGGGCAACATTGGTGGCGATGAACGTTCAATCAACGGTCCAGGCACAACAAATTGCCTCATTACAGACGCAGGTGATGCAGCCAACATCAACCTGTCCAGCCTGCCCGACGCCCGCGCCTACCTCCACGCCACTCCCTCCCACCGAGACCCCTGCTCCCACAGCGACTGTCCAGGCGACTGGCAGTGTATCGGGGAGGTTGGGGTATCCCTCCGAAATGGTCCCACCGCTAAGGGTTGTGGCATTTAACGTCCTGACAGGTGAGTACTACTGGCAAAACACCGTGCTGAACCAAACGAATTACCGGTTTGATGCGCTACCAGTGGGTACATATCATGTATTGGCTTACCTGATTGATAATCCCTCGCGTACCTTCTACGCCGCATACTCCAAGTTTGTCACCTGCGGTTACCAGGAAGGTTGCACGGACCACACTTTGGTCCCGGTTGAAGTAAAAGCGGGAATGGAAGCGACAAATGTTGACCCGAACGACTGGTATGGTGCCGATCCGGAATCAATTGGTTGGCCTCTTGACCCCACGATAAACTGGAATTAGCCAAGCTTACCTGCCCGGACGTTTTTGACGAATTGAAGAAATAACTGCCAGGCGCGAAGGGCGATTTTTATTGCCTTACGGTTCTGACTCTCCATTGACTTCCTGGTTTTCGACTGAAGCCTGCTCGATCGCCTGCTTGCGCGCGTCCACCATCGCAATCATGTTCTCGCGTCCCTCGTTCCAGGCGTTTTCTATTTCAGCAGAATAGCCGGTGTATGCCCAGGGAGCACGTTCCCGCAATTTCTCCAGTAAATTCACTACGACAGCGCTATCTTTACCGTATGGGAGGTTCTTGTTAACTCCATGGCGATCACAGGCCATCAGGCTGTAGACCCTTCCGGTAACAAATCCAAACGAACGGTATGTAACCTGGAACATGTACTGCCAGACTAAATCGCGATATGGGACGGCATCAAACTGGCTTTTAGTTTGATAGATCAACCAATCGCGCGTGAGATGGAAGAAATTGCCATGTGTCTCATGCGGCTCAGCCATCTGTGCGTCAATCTCTTGCGCCAACTGCTGCCAGTCGCCAAAACGGGAAAGGTCCCTGGCAATGGGGTGTTTGGCAGGGTTTGTAGCGCGTCGGAGGAAGCGGAGAAGGCTCCAGATGGAAATGACCGCCAGGGCTGCAACCCCAATGATTATGGACCAAGCCGATCCGCCGTCAGGCGTTGTGTCGAGCATGAAAGGCAAAAACGCGTCCTTGAGATTCGGGAATTCACTAATGAGTGTTTGTAGAACTTCTGTGTTTTCTACCTCCGCCAGCTTCACGATCCGGCCGGTAACAGGTTCAGGATCGAGCAGATCGCCTTTGCCCGCGCCCGGGTACTTTGCCAATAAAAGGTTATCTTTAAACATCAAAGCGTAATAGGAGTGGATGATCTTCTCGCTGCCATCTTCCTGCTTTTCAAAATAGTAGAATCCGGTATCGACGGCAATATCCGGATGGAGAGTGACGTAAGTGCGGATGGTATCTTCCGGTCCCCGATAAGAAATCAACTCCTCAGCTGTAACCTCAAATGGACCCGCGAAGTGGTTGTAGAGCGGTTTAATGCTGACAACCACCAATAGTGCCAAAAGCAGGGTCGCGGCTGCTGCTGCGATGATCAAGCTGAGATTGGCACTTTTCATCGCTTTTCGAATCGTTGAAGATTGTTCCATGTGTGGCTCCTCCAGAGATGGTAGGGTTATTATACAGCCTGGAAATTTTGGGGTGTGCATTGGTTACTGAAACCCACTCCCTTTCATGTAAAATACAGGAGTACAAGCGATTTCGCGGAGAATGGTATGAAAATCAAATTCAGGCATAGTTCCTTGCTTTTGTTGGTAGTGATGCTGATTGTCAGTTCGTGCGCCGCTCCGGCAGTAAGCGGCGGGGGAAAGCTTCTGGTCAGCGCCAAACATCCGGAAACTGGTATTCAGCAGGGTCAGGTCTTTGATTTGGACCTGAAACTTACCAACCCCGATACCATTAACGCCAAGGTACAGGAGATCCGCTTTGATGCCAATTTTTTTGAATGGGCAAGCTACGAAGGCTCGATCCCGCCGCTGACCATGGAACAGCAGGCAAATGGGGATGGGGTCATCAAGCTGGATTTGACCATCGCGCCGACAGGCGTTGAGGACTTCGTCTTTCGTTTTCGCGCCAACAAAAGCGGCGATGTGCAGGGAGACTGGCGCGTTGTTACGAGCACAGTCGTGACAGCCATAGAAACCAAAATGAAAATTGCCGGAACCACCCCCACCGGTTGGGATCCGGGTGTCTCGCCGGAAGAGGAAGCCCCCGACCTTGGAGCCATCCCTTACCAGGCGGTGGTACAGATTACCGCATTCGTGAATATCGATGGCGAAGCGACTCCACGCTGGAGCGGATCGGGCACGATCATCAGCTCGGATGGACTGATCCTGACCAATGATCACGTTGTCAGTTCCACCCGGTATGAGGAAGTCGTGGCGCTGCTGGTCTCGCTGACCGTCGCGCAGGACCAACCACCGGTGGACAGCTACTATGCCCACGTTGTCCAGGCAGACGCAGACCTGGACCTGGCGGTGATCAAGCCGGCCTGGGACCTGGAAGGCAATCCGCTGGATTACAGCCAGCTCAAGCTCCCGTTTGTTCCGCTTGGCGACTCCGACGCGCTCGATTTGGGCGAGTCGATTGTGATCCTCGGATATCCGGTTATCGGAGGCGGCACGATCACGCTCACTCGGGGCGAGGTCAGCGGCTTTACAGCCGAAGAACCTTTTGGCAACCGGGCGTTCATTAAAACCAGTGGCACCATTGCCGGTGGCAATTCGGGCGGGCTGGCGGTGGACGCGGAGGGTCGAATTGTCGGGATCCCAACCCAAATGGGTTACGGGGACGCCTCGCTGGATATCGTCGATTGCCGCCCTGTTCGAGACACAAACCGCGATGGCTACATCGACGAAAATGATGATTGCGTGCCCACGGGTGGGTTCATCAACGCTCTGCGCCCGATCAACCTTGCTAATCAAATGATCGAAGCAGCTAAACGGGGCGAAGTCTCAGTAAGCACCGGTGAAAGCCAAAACCTGGTCTATCAAAACTCTGGAGATGTTATTTTTGAGGATGATTTTGCCAAAACTGACAGCGGTTGGCTTAACACCGCCGATGCGGACGGGAAACGGGCTTACGAAGATGGTGAGTACACCATCGAGGTTATCTCACCGATGTACTGGTATTGGTCGGATCAATACTTTGCCTATGATGCCCTGATGGCAGAGGCGGACGTGCGCGTGGTGAAATCGGTGGGCGACGCAGATTATGGCTTTGTTTGCGGGCTGCAGGATGACCAGAACTTCACGGCGCTTGAGATCAGCGAGGATGGCTACTTTACGATCTGGAAGCAGGTCGGCGATAATTTCGTCACCCTGATCGACTGGACCTACAGCGAACAGCTGGCGGGGTCCGGACCTTATCGCCTGGCAGCTCAATGCAGCCAGGAAAAACTAGCGCTGGCGGTGAATGGCATCTTGCTTGGTGAAATCCAGGATCCGGATTTTACTCCTGGTAGTTTTGGTATGATAGCGGGAACCTTTGAAACCGGTGGTTTTAAGGTTGCCTTTGATAACCTGGTCATCATGATCCCATGAGGTGAAATATGCGCATGAAAACTTTGACAATCCATCACCTGGTGAAAGGGGAGGACCTCAACCATCACCGCACGCTGTTTGCTGGAAGAGGCGCGGAATGGCTGGTGGAGGCGGGGTTTATTGCCGCGGCAGATCTGCTGCCACCGCAATATGTGCTTTGCCTCAAAATCCACGGCATGACCTTCCAGCGGCCGGTGAGACCGGGTGAGGTTGTGCGGTTTGACTCGAAAATCGTCCAGACCGGACGGTCGCGCTTGATCGCTTACGTGCGCGCCACCACCAAAGAAGAACTGACCGTGGATGGCTTTCTGACTTTTGTATACGTGGACGACCAGGGCAAGTCACGCCCGCACGGAATTACCATCGAAGCAGAAACACCTGAAGAGATCGAACTACAGGAATTAGCCAACCAGCTTTAGGGTTTTGGGGTTGTAATTTTGTTGTAGGGAACGGCCCCTGCCCTAGCAGCGAA
>CAYUGV010000006.1:17800-22593 GCA_964444335.1 uncultured Anaerolineaceae bacterium
CTAGTACGGATAAGGGTAATCGAACGGGGTTTGCCGTATAATAGTCGCAAAAATACACACATTTCGGGATGGAGCATGGGCAGACAAGAAACAAAAACAGAGTTTTTGGCCAAGTATCGTTATCCGCGCAACCAGTTTCGGCGGGGATTGCTGCGAGGTGGGATCGCATTGGCGTCAAAGTTACTCATTGACTACAAAGTTTATGGCACTGAGAACCTGCCCAAAAAAGGTCCTTTGTTGATCGTCGGGAATCACTTCCATTTCCTCGACACAATCGGTCCCATCCACAGCACGAAATATCCGTTGGAATTTATTGGCGATGCTGAAATGCCGAACGCGCCAATGCATATGAAGATCTTCCCCCGCCTTTGGCAAACGCTGCGCATTTTGCAGGGCACAGCCAACCTGGAAGCCATGCGTGCCGCTGAAGCGGTTTTGGAACAGGATGGCATCCTGGCTATCTTCCCGGAGGGTCACACGCACAATCCGCCGCTTGGCGCTCCGCTTCCGGGGGCAGCTTTCATGGCGTTGCGCCTGGGCGTACCAATCCTCCCGATCGGCACCTTCAGCGAGGATGACTGGAATATCTTCGGCACCCTGGGGAAAAAAAGGCGCAAAGCCCGCGTGATGACACGCATCGGCGAGGTATTTGGTCCCCTGGCTTTTGGCGAACCTGGCAAGTTACCAGGGCGGATTGAAGTCAAAGCGGCGGGGCAAGCAATTATGGAGAAAATCGCCGCGTTGTTACCTCTGTCTGCCAGGGGACCCTACACGACCGAGGTGTCGTGAAAACCTGCAAGGTTAATAGAATTTCAACAATGGACGGTTATCATAAGTGCATTATTAAGCTGCTTCGGGCAGGAATGGATTAATGATGGATTATAAAGATTATTACAACACACTGGGTATTAGCAAAACCGCAACAGAGGGCGAGATTAAGACCGCCTATCGCAAGTTGGCGCGGCGTTATCACCCTGATGTGAACAAAGACCCGAAAGCGGAAGACAAATTTAAAGAAGTGAACGAAGCCTACCAGGTGCTTTCAGACCCTGAAAAACGCAAGAAGTATGACCAGTTTGGCTCGGAATGGCAGCGCTATCAGTCCTCTGGCGGTCAGCCAGGCGGGTTTGATTGGGGCAGATGGCAGCAAGCGCCGCAAGGCGGACAGCCTGGCTACCGAACTGTTTCGCAGGAAGAGTTCAACGATATGTTCGGAGGCCTGGGAGGTTTCTCGGATTTCTTCAACACGTTGTTCGGGCAGAGCGGTTTCAGCACAGGGCAAAGTTTTTCCCGCGGCAGCCGTTCCCCACAGCGAACCGCCCAAAGCGCCCAGTCGATGGAGCACGAGGTGGAGATCACCCTCGAAGAAGCCTACGCAGGCACGAAACGAACATTACAGTTCGAAGATGGCAGAAAAATTGAAGCCAGCATTCCCCCGGGCGTCAACACGGGCTCCAGAGTGCGCCTGAGCGGGCAGGCAGGCGGGGCAGACCTTTTCCTGAAGATCAAAGTTCTGCCGCACAGCGTTTTCACCCGTAAAGGGGATGATCTGACCGCGACCGTACCTGTGGACCTCTACACCGCCATCCTGGGGGGCGAGGTAAGCGTGGACACATTGGGCAAACCTGTTCGCCTGACCATCCCAGAAGGGACTGATAGCGGCAAAACGATGCGTCTCAAAGGACTTGGCATGCCAAACCTCAAAAAACCCACAGAATTTGGCGATCTTTACGCCCGCATTGAAGTGCACCTGCCAGGACATTTGACGCCGGCAGAAAAAGAAAAATTCCGTGAAATTCGCAACATGAGGCACGCTTAACCCAAGCTTCTATCAGAGGCAGAGGGAAGGATCGATGCAGGTATAATTCGAAGGTTAGCGGTTGCCATGACTAAATCATTCCGAAAGAACATTACCGTTTATGCCGGCTCGGCGGATGGCCTCAAGCAGGTCTACCTGGATGCTGCCTGGAACTTGGGGGAAACCCTGGCAAAGCAAGGGCGCACGCTGGTATTTGGGGCGGGCAAAACCGGGCTGATGGGAGCGGTAGCTGATGGCGCGCTGGCGGCAGGCGGGAAGGCAATTGGGATCATCAATGATGGCCTGAATCTGCCTCACCTGGCGCATGCCGGCTTGAGCGAACTGGAAATCCTTCCGGATATCCACGCGCGGCAAGCCCGCATGACCCAATTGGCTGATGCCATGATTGCCCTGCCCGGCGGACTGGGCACTTTCGCTGAGCTTTTTGAAGCCCTCACCTGGGCGCAAATCGGCTTGCACGATAAACCGGTCGGAATGTTGAACGTCGAAGGGTATTTTGACCCTTTGGTTGACCTGATCGAGAAAGCCATCACTGAAAACTTTATTTATCCTGAGCATCGCAGGTTCTTCTTTGTGGATGATGACCCTGCCACACTGCTTGCGATGCTGGATGGTTTCACCCCATCCAGTGGGATAAATCGTTGGATGGAACGCCCATGAAGCCCATCAGTACGCTATTGATTGATCTTGACGATACGACCTATCCGACCTCGATTGGTGTCTGGCCGATCCTGACAGAACGTGTTTTCCGATATATGCACGATGTTGTGGGGATTCCAAAAGATGAGATCCCCGAAAAGCGGGACCGTCTGTTTTTGGAACACGGCACCACGATGCGTGGATTGAACATTGAATATGGCATCGACGTTCAGGATTACCTGCAATATGTTCACGAAGTGGACCTTTCGAAGGTCATAGAGCCTGATTATCAGCTCAAGGCTGCGCTAAGTTCCCTGCCGCAGGAAAAATGGATCTTCACCAATGCCAGCCGGCAGCATGCCAACAACGTGCTTGGGCTGTTGGGTATCTCTGATTTGTTTATGGGTGTGATCGACGTGTTGGATACCGAGCCATGGTGCAAGCCGCACCCGGAGGCTTTTGAGATTGCGCTGAAATTGGCGGGCGGTCCCAAACCGGAAGAAACATTGTTTGTAGATGACCTCGAAGTAAATCTGAACGCTGCCAGGGAGCTTGGCATCCAGACCGTGCGTGTGTCGGGTCAGGTGGTGGAGTCGAGCCATCCCATCATCAATAACCTGGCGGAACTGCCTGTGTTTTTATCGCAAAATGGTTCTAAAAATGTTAATGCACTGCCGTCATAGAACGGCTGTCCAAATGGAGTAGTCATGGAAAATAAAACTGTTCGTTCGTGTTTACTGGTCTTTGTAGCCATTGTGTTAATGGCAGGGTCCTTTGCCGTTGGGTTTGGCGTTGCGAGTTCGTTACCCAAGAACCCGATCCGCCAGGCACTTGGTTATGACAATTGCCCAACGGTTGAACCACAACCGGAGAGTAACCAACCACCGATCGTGGCGGATGAAACCGCGGTTCCCAGTCCCACTGGAAATTGCCTGGATTACACCAGCGCGTCCACGCCTGAAGAGTTGAAAACACTCTTTGATCCCTTCTGGGAGAGTTGGAGGCTATTGCACGAGAACTTCGTCGACCAGCCCTTGGATGACGTGACGCTGATGCGTGGTGCCATCCAGGGCATGCTGGCAGCCACTGGCGACAAGCACACCTCCTATATGGATCCCCAGCAATTCAAGCAGGCTAACACCGAGATGCAAGGTGAATACACTGGAATCGGCGCTTGGGTGGATACCACCGGCGATTATGTCGAGATCATTTCCCCGATGAAGGGCTCTCCGGCTGAAGCTGCAGGCTTGAAGGCACAAGATCAGGTGCTCGCTGTAAACGGCGAGGATATGACTGGCATTCCCGGTGACCTCGTTTTGAAGAGAATTTTGGGTCCTGCTGGCGATACAATTGTGCTCACCATCAAGCGTGGCGAGGAGACCTTTGACGTTTCGATTACCCGTGCGGTGATCCAGATCCCCGTGGTGGAATATGAGATGCGCGATGACGGCGTGGGCTACGTGGCGCTATATACCTTCAATGAGCTTGCTACTCAAAAATTGCGGGAAGCATTAACGGATCTGTTGTCACAAAACCCCAAAGGCATCGTTTTTGACCTGCGCGGCAATGGTGGCGGATATCTTGTGACAGCTGTTGAGGTCACATCAGAGTTCCTGAAAGACGGCGTTGTGCTGTACGAGGAATATGGTGACGGCTCACGCGATTCTTATCCTGTCCAGAAGGGCGGCCTGGCGACCGAGATTCCGTTGGTGGTTCTGATTGACGGAGGAACCGCATCGGCATCAGAAATCACCGCCGGAGCGCTCCAGGATTACGGACGAGCGAAACTGGTTGGCATGACCAGTTACGGCAAGGGCTCAGTGCAAAACTGGATTCCCCTGAAGACCGAAGAAGGCGGCGTACGGATCACGATCGCCCGCTGGCTGACCCCCAACGGCCACCAAATCGATAGCATCGGTCTGACACCAGACCTGGTAGTGGATTACACCCAGGAAGACTACGACGCCGGACGTGATCCCCAACTGGATGCTGCTGTAGAACTCTTGCTCAGCGAAGTACCCTAAAAAGCGATATGATTTTTTCAGGATTATCGCCTGAATACGGAGGAAACCATGTACTTTGAATACTTACTTTATATGATCCCGGGTCTTTTGCTAAGCCTATTTGCGCAGTCCAAAGTCAGATCTGCCTACGCCAAATGGAGCCAGGTGCGGAATTATCATAACCTGACCGGCACGGACACTGCTGAACAGCTTAAGCCCCGCGTGGGGCTCGAGAACGTCAAGGTTACACGCACTCAGGGCACCCTGACTGACCATTATGATCCGCGCAGTGACACCCTTGCGCTTTCGCAGGGCGTTGCAGATCAGCCCTC
>CAYUGV010000006.1:22693-24197 GCA_964444335.1 uncultured Anaerolineaceae bacterium
CAGGAGCGTCAGTTATAATTCCCACATTAATCATAAAGGAGTCAACCATGACCACACCCCCACGATGGGATCTTTCCAATCTCTATCTCTCACTCGACGACCCTGCTCTCGCGGCAGATATCGAAGCCGTGAAACAATCCATCCAGGAAGCCACCCAGGCATTCGAAACCGAGTACCTGCCCTTGCTTAATCCTGCTACCTCACCTGAGGTGCTGAATCGTGTACTTAATAATTATGTGGAAGAAGCCAACGCCCTCGAGCTTTTGGCTGGCAAGATTTTCTCCTTTTTAGGAGCCATCATTTCGACAGATTCCTTCAACAAAGCCGCCGAACAACTGCACTCGAAAATGGCAATTGCCATGCTTCCCCTGCACGATTTGGGTGTGCGCATCAACGCCTGGCTGGGCGCGCTTGGAGATCGCCTTGACAAAGCGCTGGAAATCCCTGGCGCGGCGCATGAGCATGCCTTCCGCTTGCTTGAAATGGCGAAGGAAAGCCGCTACTTGATGTCTGAACCCGAGGAGATCCTTGCCAACGAGATGACCCTTTCGGGCGGCAGCGCCTGGGACGACCTGCAGGGCGTGCTGACTTCGCAGAAGAGCGTCGACTTCGAGTTGGACGGAAAGGTGCAATCCTTGCCGCTGCCTGCCCTGATCAACCTGCGCTCCCACCCGGACGCGAGTGTGCGCGAGCGGGCTTACAAACGCGAGCAGCAAGTCTTTGAAGAGATGAAAGAGCCGCTGGCTGCCTGTTTGAACGGCGTCAAAGGTGAGGTTGTCACGTTGGATCGCAAGCGCGGTCGCGAGGATTGCCTGCATTCCTCCTTGCAGATGGCGAGGATTGACCGCGGAACGCTTGAGGCGATGCTGGGAGCGATCGACGATGCCTTGCCAATGTTCCGGCGTTACTTCCAGGCGAAGGCTCGCATCCTCGGCTTTGAGAAATTGCCCTGGTGGAGCTTGTTCGCTCCGATTGGCGAAGTCAACAAGGAGTATTCCTTTGATGAAGCCCGCGATTTGATCCTGGCGAATTTCGGCACTTTCTCGCCTGAACTGGCTGAATTTGCCAAGGGAGCTTTTGATAAACACTGGATCGACGCTGAGCAACGCCCCGGAAAACGCGGTGGAGCTTTCTGCATGGGCTTGGATGCCGTACAGGAAAGCCGCATTATGTCGAACTTTGACGGTTCATTCGACCAGGTGATGACCCTGGCGCATGAACTCGGGCATGGTTTCCACAATTACTGCGCCTACCAGGCGGGTAAAACCCCCATGCAGACCAACACCCCCATGACCCTGGCGGAAACTGCCTCGATCATGTGCGAGACGATCGTGTTCAACGCCATTCTTAAGACCGTCAGCGATCCACTCGAAGAGCGTGCGATCCTTGAAACCACCATTTCAAGCGACGCTCAAACCATGGTGGACATCTATTCCCGCTTCATTTTCGAGAAGGCGGTATTTGAGAAACGCAAGGAATCAAAGCTTTCAGCTGATGAGATCAG
>CAYUGV010000007.1:0-15251 GCA_964444335.1 uncultured Anaerolineaceae bacterium
GGCACAGGCTGATTGAAGGTCTTATCTGCTTCCAATACCACGGGTGTCCAGATATCCTGACCCGGTTTGCCTTCCGCAACAGCATTATTCAGCCCCAAAATCTCATGTTCACCAAGAGCATCCTTCTCAAAGCGGGAAAATTGCTCACCAAACAATGGTGCTGAATGTGCCAGCAGCTGGTGCAGGGTCTCACTGGTGTGGGGCAGGAACGGCGCGCTCATGACCTTGATCCACTCGATCGCCTGGATCGCAGTATAAAGCGATTTCCCGGCTTGTTCCCGATCAGTCTTGATCTCAAACCACGGCGCGTGCACATCGAGGTACTTGTTGACCTCGCCAGCCAGCGCCATGACTTCTGCCAGGGCCGCCTTCAATTCCACCTGCTCCAGCTTGGTTGCGACGCTGTCGAAACCGGCTCTGATCACCTGAAGTAATGTTTCATCGCTCTCGCGCAACTGCCCGGGGTTGGGTATTTTGCCGTCAAAATTCTTGTAAGTGAATGATAGAACCCGATTCACAAGGTTGCCCCATGTGGCTACCAGTTCGTTATTGTTGCGCTGGAAGAATTCCTCCCAGTCCCAATCGGTATCGCGCTGCTCCGGCATAGCGTTTGTCAGATAGTAGCGGATCGCGTCGGCGTCATAACGCTCAAGCGCGTCCAGCCCCCAAACAGCCCAGTTGTGGCTGCCGCTGATCTTCCTGCCTTCCAGGTTCATGAACTCATTCGCCGGCACATTATATGGCAGAACCAACGGCTGCGGATCTTCCGTCCCCATTCGGCAGTCAAAACCAGCGCCCATGCCCAGCAATTCTGCCGGCCAGGTAACTGCATGGAAAGTGATGTTATCCTTGCCGATGAAATAAAAGGCTTTCGCGCTTTGATCGATCCACCAGTCGCGCCAGGCATCCTGATTCCCTGTCAGTTTGGACCATTCGATCGCGGAAGAGAGGTAACCCATCACGGCTTCAAACCAGACATAGAGGCTCTTGCCCTTCCAGTCCGCAAGCGGCACCGGGATGCCCCAATCGAGGTCCCTGGTGATGGATGTCGGTTTGAGCCCAACGGACTGGATCGTCCCCAGGGATTGCCTGAGTACGTTGGGTCGCCAGTAGCTTTCGCGCGCCTTCAGAAAATCCTCAATTTGGGGTTCCAAAGAGGAGAGGTCCAGGAAAAAGTGCTCGGTTTCCCGTAGCTCCGGGGTGGAACCATCCACCTTAGAACGCGGCTCGATCAACTTCTCTGCTTCGAGCTCATTTCCGCACTTTTCGCACTGATCGCTGCGGGCATCCGTATTACCGCAGATGTAGCAGGTGCCTTCCACATAGCGGTCCGGTAAAAACCTCCCAAGAGTTGTGCTGTACCATTGTTTGGACACACTGGTTTTCAGGTAGCCATTTTCAAGCAGGGTGAGGAAGACTTTTTGTGCCACATCGAAGTGATTTTCCGTGTGAGTGGAGGTGAAAATGTCGTAACTGATGCCAAGTTTCTTGAAAAGCTCGATGAAACGCGGATGATAGTGCTTGTAGATCTCTTCCGGAGACTTCCCAAGTTGGTCTGCCTTGATCGTGATGGCTGTACCATGCGAATCAGAACCGCTGACCATCAACACATTGCGTCCGCGCAGGCGGTGATACCGGGCTATGATATCTCCCGGCAAATGCGAGCCGGTAATATTCCCAACATGGATATCCGAATTGGCATAAGGCCAGGCAATGGCGACCAAAATGTTCTCAGTCATGGCAAAACTCCTCACAAAAAAATCGATGGATAATTTTATCATCCATCGCAAGGTATCAAACGTCTATTTAGATTAATCGAAAATGATCCGGCTGTCAGTATGCTCGCAGGTCTCGCGGTTCAGGTTTACGCCGCACTCCACGCATATCCCCTTGCAATCCGGCTTACAGACAAGGTTGATGGGCAGATCCAGCAGAAGATAATCCCGAATGGGTCTTCCGAGGTCTATATAGCCATCCTCGGGCACCACCTCTTCATCATCAAACTCCTCTTGCGTGCGGCTTTCGAAAACATAAAGCTCCTCGAATTCCGTCGAAAGCTTCGCCCTGAAAGGATCAAGGCAGCGATTACACTGGCTGTCAACCTCTGCTTCAAATTTTGCCTGCAAGAGCAGTCCCTCGCGCGTGCGCGAAAAAGTATACCGACCGCTCAGGTTGTAAAGCTTCAGGTCAGGTTCGATGAAGACCTCCGGATTTTCCATTTCAAAATCGCGGAAAAATCCGATGGGTTTGTTGAAAAAGTATCCAATGTTAGTGCGGAGGGGGTGATGTATTTTTTCCATAGTAAGTTACAATTCACAAATCTTGCTTTGATTATAACATTCCAGAATTGATTTGCTCTTAAAACCTTACTCAGGAACCATGACCCAAACTTTGCTGCTCGCCACCAATAATCCCCATAAAGTTCAAGAATTCAGTTCAATACTTCTTCCTTACGATGTCATTCTCAAAACGCCTGCTGAACTCGGTCTGATCAATGACGTGGAGGAGAGCGGGAACACTTACTTCGAGAATGCCCTTCTCAAAGCTAAAGCCTACTGGCAGAATGGGGAATTCCAGGTTCTTGCGGATGATTCCGGGCTGGAAGTTGAAGCACTCAACGGCGCTCCGGGAATCCACTCGCACCGCTTCCTCCCGGATCCTAACGCCACGAGTCACGACCGCTGTCTGTATTTATTGCAACGTCTGCAGGATTTCCCCCGTCCATGGCGTGCAGCATTTCATTGCGAAGTTGTTGTTCTCACCTATCAGGGTGCCATCCTCACCAGTCACGGGGTCTGTACGGGTGAGATCATCCCCGAGTTTCGCGGGGAGAATGGCTTCGGTTATGATCCAATCTTTTTATTGGATGGCACCAACCAAACCATGGCTGAGCTCGACCCTGACACCAAGAATATCCTCAGCCATCGCGGCAAGGCTGTCTTGGGAATGATCGCGCAGTTGGGGCTTCCTTTTCGCCTGCCCTAAATTACGACTTATACCCGATCATCCGCAGGAAGCCCTTTCGCCAGGCGATTCCATCTTCATCTTCGACGCCCTTTGGCGCGAAACCGTCCACCACGCCCATGATGCCGCGACCCAGTTCGGTTTCCATGACGATCACCTCGGTCGGGTTGGCAGTTGCACAGTAAAATCCACAGATCTCCGGCACATTTTGAAGGGTCTTGAGAATATTGATCGGGTAAAAACCTTCGCCCAAAAAGAGGATAAAGCTGTGGCCGGCGCCAATTGCCAGCGCGTTTTCCTTCGCCAGACGGATCATTTCGTCATCGGTGCCAGTCCAACGTACCAGGCAAGCGCCTGATGCTTCGCAAAAAGCCAGCCCAAACTTAATTCCGGGCACGGCACTCACCAACGCCTCATGGACATCTTCAACTGTTTTGATAAAATGCGACTGCCCGAGCACAAAATTGATCGCTTCAGGCTTTTCAACCTTCACAAGGGTAATTTCCATCTTTACCTCCGGACTTTCTCTCGATTTTAACATACCCCTGGAGTGCTACGGTTGAAATAAGGTAAAATTCAGAAATGCCTGACATGCGCAAATCATTTCTGGGTTTGGTTCTGCTCGGATTGCTGGCAATCACTGCCTGTGGCGTGGGGGTGAGGCCAGTCCCAACCCTCTCGCACGATTTCACCACCTCCACCCCGGATGCCGGTTACCCGACCGCCATGCCCACCTTCACGCCCACTCCGGCAGCGCTTGGTTCTCTCGAAAACCCCGTTGTCATTGCGCAGGTGGATCCTTCGCCTTCAGCAGAGCAACAAGCCGCTTTCAATGACCTTGCTTCACTCATCGGAGGACACCTCCAAATGACCGTCGTCGGTCGGTTTTACAACACGTATCAAGAGCTCGAATTCGCCTTGCAGCGCCAGCAAGCGCAGTTCGCCTGGCTGCAACCGGTCGAATACCTGCTCGCATCGCAAAAAGGGCTTGCCACAGCGCTGCTCGTCAGCAACCACCTGGGTGTCACCGGTTATGGAGTGCAATTCCTGGGGCACAGTGACAGCACATTTGTGTCCTACTTTGACATAGGGACTCACAGTTCAACTGCCGAAGCCAATGTGGCTTTGGCTCAACTTTCCGGCTTACGCGGCTGCCTGACGGATGAAAACTCCCTGGCTGGGTATTGGGTTCCATTGGGCTACTTCAATCTACACAATATCCCAACCCTCAAACCAGTACAAACCTTTTCGTACAGTGCCAGCATTCGTGCTCTCTACATCAAAGGCATCTGCAGTTACGCAGCAACTTATGCCATCTCGGCAGACCCGCGTACGTCTTCCGAAGTCATCACAGACCTACCCGAAGTGATTGAAAAACTGCCCATCCTTTGGATGTCTCCGCCTGTCATACCCAACCTCAATCTTTCTTTCACTCCCCAGGTGGACCTCAGCCTGCAATCGCGCGTCTCGGACTTTCTGCGCGATCATGCGCGTTCAGACGCCGGCAAGGCTCAGCTAAGCACCGCGTTGCATTATGAAATCGCGGCGCTTGAACCTTTGCCAGACAGCGCTTACACCACTTTACGCGAGCTCCTGGCTGCCAGCGGCGTCCGGTTGGCAGATCTGCTGACGAAATAATCCCGATGAAGAAATTCATTAAGGCCCTCGATATTTTTGCCTGTATCGCCCTGATCGTGCTTGGACTTCCACGGATCGCTATGGTGATCAGTACCAAGGATAGTACTTTCGATCTCGCCTCGGTTCCCTCTGCCCAGGTTGCCCTCGTTCCCGGGGCTGGAATCACAGCCGATGATCGTCCAACGCTAGCTTTACAGGATCGGATTGACGGCGCTATCGAGCTCTACCGCGCCGGTAAGGTGCAAAAGATCCTGATGTCGGGTGACAACAGTTCAATCTACTACAATGAACCTGGCGTGATGGCAAATTATGCCATTGAGCAGGGAATTCCCGAAGCTGATATTGTCCTCGACTATGCCGGGCGACGAACATACGACACATGTTATCGTGCCAAAGAGATTTTTGGTCTGGATTCAGTCATCATCACCACGCAAAAGTATCACCTTCCCCGTATGATATTCCTGTGCGACCAATTCGGGCTTGAAACTTATGGGATGGCAGTCAGGCAATCCGATTACCTGCTCAATCGTTATATCTTTTGGAATGTGCGCGAAATCTTTGCCACGATAGCCGCCTATCTTGATATCTATATCCTGAAACCCGAGCCCATTCTGGGCTCTCCTGAACCCATTTTCACTCCCTGAGAGGTAATCATGCAGCGTCAGCAAGCACTTGAGATTGTCAGAACCTATGTTAAAAATGAGGCCCTCGTAAGGCACATGTTCAGTGTTGAAGCGGTGATGCGTGCTTATGCTGAACAGCTTGGAAAGGATGTGGAATTGTGGGGGTTGACGGGCTTGCTGCACGATTTCGATTGGGAGATCCATCCAAATGATCACAAGCATCCCCTGGCAGGGTTGCCAATCCTGCGAGAAGCTGGAGCGCCTGAAATCATCCTGGATGCCATCGCTGGTCATTCCGACCACACTGGCGTTCCCCGCCAGACCCTCATGGCAAAAGCCCTGTTCGCCTGCGATGAAATCACCGGTCTGGTCACTGCGGTCGCCCTGGTTCGGCCTTCCCGGTCGCTCTATGATCTCGAAGCTTCTTCAGTTCGCAAGAAATGGAAGGATAAGGCCTTCGCGGCTGGCGCAAATCGGGAAGTTATTGCCCAGGGAGCACAGGAATTTGGCGTGGATCTCTGGCAGCACGTCGACTTTTGCATCAAAGCTATGCGCAAGATAGCCAAAGATCTGGACCTGGAAGGCACAATAACGCTTCAGGACGCAATCAACTAAGCTTTTTCCCAAAACTGAACGTAGTCATCCAGGTTGGTGAACCCAATCACCTCATCGCTTGCCTTGAGCGTAAACATCATCTGCCCATTCGAAGCCCGTTTGCGGCTGATGGCATTGGTGATCGTGAAGACTTTACTTGCGCTCTTCCGGAAGTGGCAGATTCCCCGGTCGGTCAGTTTTCCCACCAAGGCCGCGCTCACCTGGTCGTCCTTGTCGAGTTTCCACGCAATCACGCCCTGGCCATACCGACCCTGCAGAGGATATTCCGAACCAGCGGCACGTTTTGCCAGGCCTTTTTGGGTTAGCAGCGCAACCTCATCCCGGTCATCAATCGCCGCGGCTCCAACCACATAATCGCCCGGCTTCAGCTTGATCGCGTTTACCCCTGCTGCAACCAGCCCCATCGACCGAACTTCATTCTCGTTGAATCGGATTGACATCCCAGCAGCAGTTACCAGCAAAAGATCCTGGTCGCCCCTGGTTAGCAGGACTTCGAACAGCTCATCATTTTCATTGACCTTTACGAGCGTAAAAGTGCTGGCAGACGCGCCAGGCAGATCCCCAACGACCGAGCGCTTGATCATGCCCTGGCGGGTAACAGTAACGACGTAGCGTTCCTTATCAGCCTCACCGTTGATCGGTACCGCGAAAATCCCTTGCAGGATGTCGTTTTTATGCAGCGGTGCCACCTTGGAAGCTGGCACACCTTCTTCTTCAGCCTTTTGTACTGGCACTGAATAAGAAGAAATTGCTGCCGCCTTTCCTTCCGTGGTTACCAGGAAAACCGTCTGATGCGTGTTCGTCCGGATCATGCTCCAGGGCGCGCCATCCCCGCCCAATCGATTGGGTTTATCCCCTTCCGTGCGCGAGAGCAGGCCATTTTCGCTAACTTCGATCCAGTAGTTTTCCACCGGCATGACATCCGTCATAGTGTACATGTCCGAGGCTTTTTCGCCTTCACCAAGCTGGATGATCTGGGTTCGCCTCGCATCTCCGTATTTTTGCTTGATGGCTTTCAGCTCTTCGATTGCCACATTCCGCATCAGCTTCGGTGACTTCAACAGCGCCTTCAGGTCGGCAATGGTTTTGCTGACCTCCTTGTATTCATCTTCGATTTTTTGCCGCTCGAGCGATGCCAGGCGGCGCAAAGGCATTTCCAGGATGGCATTCGCCTGGATCTCGTCCAGCTTGTACTTGGTCATCAAGTTGGTGCGTGCTTCATCAACCGAGGCGGACTTGCGAATGATGCGAATAACTTCATCGATATGGTCGATGGCGATCTTCAGCGCTTCGAGGATATGCAGGCGATCTTCGTTTTTCTTGAGCAGGTATTCACTCCGCCTGCGGATAACCACCAGGCGATGCTCCGCGAAAACCCGCAGAGCCTGTTTCAAGGTCAGGCGGTGCGGGCTGCCATCCACCAAAGCGAGAATGTTGATGCCGAAGGTGTTGTGCATTTGGGTGCGTTTGTAGAGCGTCGAAAGGATCTCTTCCGGATCCGCGTTCTTGTTGAGGTCGATCACGATCCGCATTCCCTGCCGGTCGGATTCATCCCGCAGATCAGCCAGACCTTCCAGGCCGCCTTCGCGTGAGATTTCAGCAATTCTTTCGATCAGCGCGGATTTGTTCACCATGTATGGCAATTCGGTTACGATGATACGCATGCGTCCGCGCGACATCTCCTCGATCCGAGTGCGTGCACGAACTTTGATCGTGCCATTTCCTGAGCCATAAATGGTCGTCAGGGGAATAGAACCCTCATCTTGAATGACCAGACCTCCCGTCGGGAAATCTGGCCCTTTGATGTAGCGCATGATATCTTCGACGGTGATTTCCTCGATCCCATCCCAATTTTCAAGCATCATCACCAGGGCGTCCACCACCTCGCCAAGATTGTGAGGTGGAATATTGGTTGCCATGCCGACTGCGATGCCGGACGCGCCGTTAACGAGCATATTTGGGATCGAAGAAGGCAGCACTTCAGGTTCCTTCAGCGTGCCATCAAAATTATCAAGGTAATCAACCGTGTCCATGTCCAGCTGGCGCAGGATCTCAATCGCTGGGGAGGAAAGCCTTGCCTCCGTGTAGCGCATCGCCGCAGGTGGATCGCCATCCACGCTGCCAAAGTTCCCCTGCCCGTCTACCAGAAGATAACGTTCTGAGAAATCCTGAGCCATTCTTGCCATCGCGTCATAGACCGCGGTGTCGCCGTGCGGGTGGTACTTGCCTAATACCTCGCCGACAATACGGGCTGATTTCTTGTGCGGAGTATCATCCCGGATGCCCATGTCGTACATGGCATACAATATTCGCCGCTGGACGGGTTTCAGTCCATCCCGGGCATCGGGTAACGCACGCGAGACAATCACGCTCATCGCGTAATCCAGGTAGGATTGCTGCATTTCGGCGTTGATATTGATCTTGTGGGAGACGGTTGTGCTCATAATCCGCTCTTTCTCTGGCTCAGTCGTTGTACTTTTCAATTTTCACCAACTATAGCATAAAAAGACCCGGAGTGGACTGTCCACTCCGGGTCTCTAATTCAGATTTCTCCGCGTTGGACTATTCTTCGTCGTCCATCAAATCTTCATCGTCTTCGAGATTCTCGTCGTCATAAAGATCAAATCCGCCAATTTCGGTGTCCTCTAAATCGTCATAGAGTCCTTCTGCCTGATCCATTTCATCGCCAAAAATGTCCAATTTCTCGACAGCGATGTCGGGATTGCCAGGTTCGGTTTCCAACACCTGTTCTTCAAACCGACCGGGAACAAAGCCGGTTCCAGCCGGGATCAGCTTGCCGATAATGACGTTTTCCTTCAGACCGTAAAGTGGATCTTCCTTGGAAGAGATCGCTGCTCCAGCCAGAACCTTGATGGTGTGCTGGAAGGATGAGGCTGACAGGAACGAATCTGTGCTCAGTGAGGCTTTCGAGACGCCGAGCAATACGTTGATGTATCGGGCAGGACGTAAACCACGTGCCACCAGGTCTTCGTTGATCTTGCGGATCTCAAGCCGGTCCACCAGATCCTGCGGCAGGAACTCAGAGTCGCCTGGACGGGTGATCTGGACCTTGTTCAGCATCTTGCGGATGATGACTTCGAAATGCTTGTCGTTGATATTTTGACCCTGGGTGCGGTAAACCTGCTGGATTTCTTTCAGCAGATACAGTTCGGTCGCGTCAGTGCCATTGATCTTGAGGATGGTATGGGGGTTAAGCGAGCCTTCAGTCAACTGCTCACCGGCTTTCACGTTATGTCCTTCGCTGATCAGCAAGCGGGAAGTTGAGGGGATCTCGTAATCCTCGCTCAGGCGGTCTTCATACGAAACCACAACCTCACCGTCCTCGATACGGATCTTGCCGGCATGTTCAGCGGTAATGCTGGTCTCTTCGTGGGTCGCCAGAACTGCGTCTTTATTAACCTCGTCCTCGTCCTTTACCTTGATGTCCCAGCCAGAGGGGATCGCGTAACGCTGTCCGACCATCTCGCTGCTTTCAACACGCACCGTGCGGATATCTGGGTTCTTTTCTGAAACCATGATGTGAGCCTTGCCATTGATCTGCGTAATCACAGCTTCACCGCGAGGCATGCGGCGGGCTTCAAAAAGTTCCTCAACGCGGGGCAGACCGGTCGTGATGTCACCACCGCCAGCCACACCACCAGTGTGGAAGGTTCGCAGGGTCAGCTGGGTACCAGGCTCACCAATGGATTGTGCTGCAACAACACCTACCGCTGAGCCAAGATTTACCATCTTGCCACGGCCAAGGTCCATGCCATAACAACGCGCGCAAATACCATGAACGAGTTCACAGGTTAATGGAGAGCGAACTTTAACTTTCTTAATGCCCTTTTCAACCAATCTTGTGATTCGCAAGCTGAGCGCTTTGTTGATCATGTCGTTTGGCTCGCCAATTACCTCACCGGTTACCGGATCAATCACGCGGTCTGCCAGTAAACGACCAAAAATACGTTCGTTGAAAGGCTGTCCGGCAACATCATCTTCAGCCGAGACCCAGATACCTTCCTGGGTACCGCAGTCTTCGTTATTGATGATCACATCCTGCGCCACATCGACCAAACGACGGGTCAGGTAACCTGCATCAGCAGTTCGGATGGCGGTGTCGGCTAGACCCTTACGAGTACCATGGGTCGAGATGAAGTACTCAAGGGCTGAAAGGCCTTCGCGGAAGTTGGAGCGAATAGGCATGGGGATAATGCGCCCTGAGGGGTCAGCCATCAAACCACGCATACCAGCCATCTGCGAGATCGGGCTGAATCCGCCCTTGGTCGCGCCGGAGACTGCCATGGTTGAAAGGTTGCCATTGGGATCAAGATGCTTCTTGACCGCTTCGCCAACCTTCTTCGTCGTTCCCTGCCATACTTCGATGATCAGGTCGTTCTGTTCCTGTTCAGTCAACAGACCGCGCCGGAATTCCTTCTGTACGCGTTCCACCTCGAGCAGGGCTTCCTGGATCATTTCAGCCTTTTCAGGCGGAACGGTGATGTCTGCTACAGCCAGGGTTGAGCCAGACTGGGAGGCATAACGGAAACCGATATCTTTGATATTGTCAGCTACCTGGGTGGTAACTTCCTGTCCATCCAGATCATAAATGTCCGCAATCAGGTCACGGATCCCACCTTTTTCCAGCGGTACATTCGTAAAGCGCATGGATGCTGGCAGGATGTCGTTAAAAATTGCGCGACCAACCGTGGTTTCGATGATCCGAACTTCGGGTTTCTTCAGCCGTTCGTTTTGATCATTGAAGATCGTTTCAACGCGTAGTTTGATCTTGGTATGAACCATGACCTGCTTGAGTTGGTACGCCAGCAGGACCTCATTAATGTCACCAAATACACGCCCATCACCCTTTTGAGGGAGATCCTGGTTCATGGTCAGGTAGTAAACACCCAGAACCATGTCCTTTCCTGGGCTGATGATCGGCTCACCACTGGCTGGTTTCAGCAGGTTCTTGCTCGCGAGCATCAACTCGCGCGCTTCTGCTACTGCCTTGCTGGAAAGTGGCACATGCACAGCCATCTGGTCACCGTCAAAGTCAGCGTTGAAAGCGGTGGTCACCAACGGGTGCAGTTGGATGGCGCTGCCTTCGATCAGCACGGGCTCAAAAGCCTGAATACCGAGGCGGTGAAGGGTAGGAGCACGGTTCAATAGAACAGGACGATCCTTGATCACTTCTTCGAGCACTTCCCAAACCTCAGGTCGGTTGCGCTCGATATAGCGTTTCGCGCCCTTGATATTGGAGGTGTACCCATGTTTGTCCAATCCGGCAATCACGAACGGGCGGAAGAGTTCCAACGCCATCGATTTTGGCAGACCGCACTGGTTCAACTTCAGGTGAGGTCCAACCACGATAACAGAACGACCGGAATAATCCACGCGTTTACCCAACAGGTTACGGCGGAAGCGGCCTTTCTTGCCTTTCAGCATGTCTGAAAGTGAACGCAATTCGCGGCGTCCGCGGCGTGAGAGCATACGCCCGCGCTGGGAGTTATCGATCAGTGAATCGACAGCTTCCTGAAGCATGCGCTTTTCGTTTCGGACGATCACGTCCGGGGCACCAAGCTCAAGCAAGCGCTTCAGGCGATTGTTGCGGTTGATGACGCGGCGATAGAGGTCGTTCAGGTCAGAAGTCGCAAACCGACCGCCATCCAGCTGCACCATTGGGCGCAGATCAGGAGGAATAACCGGCAGAACGGTCAGGATCATCCATTCGGGTTTGTTGGTCGAACGGCGGAAAGCTTCCACAACCTTCAGGCGGCTGGTGGCTTTCTTGCGTTTCTGTTTGCTCTTGGTGGTGCGGGCTTCCATCCACAAACGCTCAGAGAGCGAATCGAGGTCAAGGCGGCGGAGAATGTCATAGAACGCTTCCGCGCCCATGTCGGCTTTGAAAATGTTACCCCAGCGGGATTTCAGTTCACGATAGCGGGCTTCGCTGAGGAAGGTGAAGGGCTGAAGTTCATACAATTCGTCTCGATGCTGGGCGTTTTGTGTCTTGGCGACCGCGTCTGGATCGTCCAACTGACCGCGCAGGTCTTCCATCACCAGTTCGGCTTTGGCACGGATTTCATCCTTCTGGATTTTGTGCTGTTCGGTTTTCTCAGCGCGTTCTTTCTTCAGATCGGCTTCGAGGATTTCCATCCTTTCCTTCACGACCTTCTGCACGCGGGAGATGTGCTTGGCTGCGACTTCTTCGCCAGCTTCAACGATGGTCTGATTACCACCATCCAGTTCAAAGCTGATAGCCTTGCGCACAGTCTTGCCGGTCTTTTCACGGAGTTCGCGTTCCAGGTTCTGACCCTGTTCAATAACAGGCTCAAACAGGCTTGCGACCTTCTCATCATATTCTTTGTTGATCTGTTCGATCTGAGCGTCGAGTTCCTTGAGTTCGCGGTCGCGCTGTTTCTTCGTTTCGGCGATTTCGCCGTTAACCTTGGCAATCAATTCCCGCTCTGAAAGGCTGATCTCGTCTTCCAGGCGCTTCAACGCTTTCTGGCGACCGTCATCGTCAACGTAAGTGATGATGTACTGGGCAAAATACAAAACCCGGTCGAGATTCCGACGGGAGATATCCAAAAGTAAACCAAGATAAGATGGGATGCGGCGTGTGTACCAAATGTGCGCCACAGGGGCTGCTAATTCGATGTGCCCCATGCGTTCGCGACGCACGGAGGAACGGGTCACTTCTACACCGCACTTGTCGCAAACAATTCCTTTGTACCGCGGATTCTTGTACTTACCGCAGTAGCATTGCCAGTCCCGGGTCGGGCCAAAGATCGCTTCACAAAATAAGCCATCTTTTTCCGGTCGCAAGCGCCGATAGTTAATTGTTTCAGGTTTGAGGACTTCTCCATAAGACCAGCTTTTAATTACCTCTGGCGACGCAAGATTGATCCGAAGGGCTTTCATACTTGTTGTTTCCACTCATACCTCCTGAAGTAGACGAGGGCTTTAAGACGCAAAAAACCGCTGGAAATAGGGTTCCCAGTGTTTCTTAGTTTAGCGTTCCGATATAATTCACGCAAATGATTATTATAGTAATAAACCTGCCTATTTGTCAAGCTTTTTTCATTCAATTTTATGCAGCGGCAGGTCCAAATAAAAGGTGCTGCCTTCACCCAAAGTGCTCTTAACGCTCACACTACCTCCGTGTTTATCCGCCACGGATTTGACAATTGCCAGCCCCAATCCCTGACCGCGGTTTTCATATGCCATATCATCATCCACGTGGAAAAATCGGGTAAACAGCTTCGGTTGATCCAATGGCGCAATGCCTTTGCCGTTATCCTTTACCGCGATGTGGATCCAGCTCGAATCACGCTCCGCACTGACCAAAACGCTCTCTCCCCTCGGGCTGAATTTGATCGCGTTCTCGATCAGGTTGTAAAGCGCCTGCTGGACCATCACCTGGTCTGCTGAGATATACGGGGTCTTCAAGCCGCCATAATCGACGTTCAGGCTGATCTTCTTTTGCTGCGCCTGGATGCCCAACATCTTGATGGTTTCATCGATGGTTTCCTGGATGTTGAACCGAGTGTAGACCAGCAAACCGTCTCCGTCCAACCGTTCAAGGTTCAAAACTTTATCTACCAGGCGCGTCATGGTATCGATGCCAGCATCAATTTTTTCTACATACTTCCGCTGCTCCGGGCTTAGTTTCCCGATGTTCGAAAGCAACTTGGTATGACCCTTCATCAGCCAAAGCGGAGCTCGTAAATCATGGCTGATGTTGCTGACAAACTCATTCTTCTGATTGTTCAACTGGTGCAGCCAACTGGTGTCTCGCAGCATCACCAGTTCACCCTGCTTTTCCTGGTCACCTTCGATAGGGAAGCGTAGAACTTCGTAGGTCTTATTCCCATCCAATTGCAACGATTTCACTTCTGTACTCTTCTTATCCTTGCCAAGGAAACCATTGAGTTTATCGTTTACGATCCGGATCTCTTTGCCTTTCCTTCCAAGCAGAGCTTCCCCTTTTTCGCTGGCACCGTTAGCCGCCTGGTTGCTGTACTGAACCTGTCCATCCCGATCAATCAGCAAAACCGGGTCGGGGAAGGCATTTAAAGCCAGGTTCAACCAGCCTTTTTCATTTTGAACTTTTGAGAATTGCTCCTTGGTGCTCAAAGCAGCCGAGGCACGGTATGCCAACTGCTGGTAGAACTGGATTTCTTCCTGGTCGAACCAGTGGTTTTGCTCAAAGCCCACCCAAAGCACCCCCTGGGCACTGCCGTTATCTCGCAACTGCAAGGCTGCAATGGATTGGGGATGCGGGGTACCCGAGGTTAATCCAAAATACTGGTCCACCTTAAGATCACTCAGGATCAGCTGATCCTGGTCGCCAATCTTCTCAATGACCAGGGTATCGAGGTACGCATAAAGTCGGGTGTTCTCTCCCTGCCCCAGGCGCAGGCGCATTTCTCCACGCCGGCTTTCAGGAGATTTTTCCAGCAAGATCAGCCTCGCTGAGGAGGCATCTCGCGTGAGAGCAGCGCGTAAAATGGAGGAAAGTACAAGGTCGTAACCTTCCCTCGAATAGTGGGAAGGATCCAAAGAGAGCAATCTTGCCTGGGCATCATTGCGGGTCTGCAAATTCGCCCGCAGCTTCTCCAAAGCGGTAAAAAGCGCTTTTTCGTTGCCAGAAAGCACAGCGGGTGCTATTTGCTCCTCGTAATCTCCATTGGTCAGTTCCTGGATGCGTTCCATCACTTTATCAAATGGGTTGGTTGAAGGCAACAGCTTGATGAAATCAGCAGGATGCCAATCGGAATTCAACCAATACACAAACGCCCAAACGATCAAGGCACTAGTCAGAATCTCAGGAATATGGCTGACCACCAGGATCAGGATCTGCTCCAGGATCACTAAAACGCTGCCTTCTTTGTAAATCAACGCGTGGGTGAACTGGGTGATTATGATGACTATCGCACTCAGCAAAAATGACCAAACAACCTTCACAGCAATATGCTGTTTCCAATCATTGTGCCATTGGGATTTTTGATTTGCCAACAACCACGAAAACGCAAAGCCAAGACTGGCATAAAAGAAAATGGTCATCGGGTCCTGTCCCAGCCGCAGGGTTTGCACTAATCCCGTACCAACCCCGAGGATCACCGCGGGCAGCGGACCCACCAGCCCCACTGCCAAAAGTACTGGCAGCGCACTGACAACCAAAACGATTGGCTGGGCAAACCCTCCGTTTAATGTGAGGAGTTGTCCCTCAAAGGGCTTGAAATTCAAAAAACTAAGTGGGAAAACGAGCAACGCCAGGAAAATGAACCACTTAAACTCACAAAACGTATAGTGGAAATCCCATCTCTGCAGCTTCCAGATGGCAAAACCCGCGCCAATTGTCAGCAAGGCCGGCAAGATCCAAATCACCCCCCGCAGTTCAGCAGC
>CAYUGV010000007.1:15351-23586 GCA_964444335.1 uncultured Anaerolineaceae bacterium
CGCCAATTGTCAGCAAGGCCGGCAAGATCCAAATCACCCCCCGCAGTTCAGCAGCAGGGAGTTGAAAAAGGAAATCGGTGAGGGAAGCGGCTTGCATGAACATGTCTTATAAATTATAGCATGCATGCACATTCATCCAGCCAATTCAGGCTTCTTGATATGGTAATTACTGATCTACGGTAAAGAAAAGCGGAACTTGGTCCGCAATTTTCTCTTTCCACAATTCTACAAACTTAGCTGGGTTTTTCCTATTCCCGCTTCTCCAGCAGGTCCATGACATACTCAACCACCTCATACACGGTCATCTTGTCCGAATCGATGATGACCGCGTCTTCAGCGGCTTTGAGTGGAGCAACCGCCCTGCTCGAGTCGATTTCATCGCGGTGACGCAATGATTCAACGACATCCTCCAGGCAGGCGTCTTTGCCGTGGCTGAGGTCCTCGATGTAGCGGCGCTGGGCTCTGACTTCCACGGAAGCATCAAGGTAGATCTTCAATTCCGCTTTCGGCAGCACAACCGTGCCAATATCCCTGCCAAGCATGACAACCTTGCCCTTCTCAGCAATCTTACGCTGCTGGATGGTCATCGCCTTACGTACGCCAGGGTAAACCGACACCTCCGAAACCGTCGCGTTCACAGATGTGGTACGGATATCCCAGGTGTGATCTTCCCCATTGATCATCACGTCAAACTGCCTTCCGTCCTGGCTGGTGGCTGGCAGGATGTCTATCTCTATTCGGTCCGCCAATTTCGTCACTTCAGCTTCATCAGAAATCGCGATCCCTTCTTTCAGAGCCTGAAACGCAACTGCCCTATACATGATGCCCGTATCGAGGCACATGTACCCAATCTTGTTAGCCACGAGGGTACCAATGGTTGATTTCCCTGATGCTGCTGGTCCATCAATCGCGATGGTTCTGGGCAGGTGGTCAAGTTTTAACTGGCACATGGTCAATTTGCTCCTGTAAAGAGATTTAATCGCACCCACAAGACGCCGATTTGCGAAACCATCGGTAAAGGTTCCCCAAGCATTGTCTTCAGGAAATCAACTGGTTTTACCACTTGTTGGTCGATCTGTCTAAAAAGAACCACATTTCTCCCGCGATAGGTATCCGCCGCGGAAAAATCCTGCGCACTTGAAGACAACATCAGATCAGCTTGTAATACGCTTTGGGTGCTCTTCCAGTCATCCTGATTTCTGAAAAACCAGGAAAATTGCTGCTCCAGGTCGCCCAGATCGTAAGTGATTTCAGTCTTATCTGCCCGTCCTTCACGATCAATCTCATCGACTATGCTCTCGACATCGTTGTTGGGTAACAGGATCGGACCAGCCAACAGGCTGAGTGTATTCGATTCTTGCTGCGACCTTATCGACCGCAAGCCCAAACCCAAAGTCAGCACGATCAGCATGATCAGCAAGCTTTTCTGGAAAGCCTGCCTGCTTACCTCTCGTGACCATCCCATTCCTACCAGGATGGTGGTTATCACCAACAGCAATATTCCAGCCAGTACAGCTAACGCTGCAAATCTGAAGTCCTGTGAGTTCGATGGCACACTGATCAATCGCCGGCTGACCATCAGTACGTACCCCAGGATCACGACCTGGAATACCAGAACGCCGAAAACAACTTCCCGCGCTTGTGATTTTGTTTCAATAATCCGTGCAATATGGCTTGCAGCTCCCATCCACGCAAACACGGCTGCGAAGACCAACATTCCCAAATCCTGTCTGCCCAAGAGCACGCACAGCAAAAGGCTTAATCCCCATCCGATCAAGAACGGTAGATTTCTAATAGGTTGTTTTGCGCGCAGATCATCCATCAAAGACCAAAACGAGAAGATTAGGGGTAGTATGCTATACGCAATGGCGATTATTATTGGCTGATAGACTAGTAATTCATATGCATTAGCAAAAATGTGGACGAAATCCACCAACCCAGCGGCAATGCCTCCAAGACCTTCCGTGTTAAGCAAAAATGCGCTGCTGATCACGGCCAGGCTGATAGCAAAGCTTGTCAGAAAAGGCAGGAGAAAGCTCTTTGATCTGAAAGGCGTTAAGTCAACAGACTGTGTCTCATTTTTCGGCAACACCAGGTAAGCAACCAATCCAATCAGTGCAACCATCCAAAAGCTATACCCACCCAGGAATGCCAAAGCGAGCAGTGCGCCTGTAAGCACAGGTCGTTTGTATTTTAGCGCGGTTGCAGCCCAGGCTAATCCAGCCACAACGAAGATCGGGGTTACAATTTGCCGCGAAAAACTCAATAATATCGGGTCAATAGCCAGCCCAATAGCCAGCAACAATGCGGCCGTTTTTCCTATTCTGTCCCGCCAGAACCAGGGCACCAGGATCAGCGAACTGCCAAAGAGTGCCGGCATCAACCTAGCGAATAAGAAGCTCGGCTCAAACAGGGTGAACAAAAGCGCGCTCAACCCAGCGTAACTCATGTTTCCCGGTAACTCAGTGGCTTTCCCAATTGCCATTTGCCATGCGTTCTGGGCAATTTGTGCTTCAGCAAGTGTGAAACGCATCGATCCCAGCCGCCAAAGCCTCAATCCCAATCCAACCAGGAATGCCAACAGGAACCAGACAAACAAGTGCTGTTCCTTCTCGCTTTTCATTACCTTCCTGTCGACCTGCATATTATGGCGTGACCTCATAAATATCTACCGTCTGGCTGTCGAACACTTTTTCCAGGTGCTCGTCAAACTTGTTCTGATCCACCTGGTATGTGCTTAGCTCGGTGTTCCCAACCACGATGTAGCGAATATTATACATGTCGATGATGACCTTCGCCCGTTCCCACAGACTGGTGCTGTAGAGTTCTTTCACATCGGCTTGCCGGCTGCCAATCTCCTCGTATCCGCCGCGCCATTGGGCTTCGTGTCCCACCCAACCGAGCACTGTGGGCATCCCCGAGAAGGTTGAGATGCTGTTATAGGTAGTATAGCTGCCTCCGGTGTCGGCAATTGCTTCGGTCATGACTCCAAGCGGGGCTTCGGCCAGCCACTCTGCAGCTTTCATTTCATCCGGTGTCATCAAGTAAAAATCCCGCTTTCCATCCAGTGAAAATCCCCTGGTAGGATTGAAACCATTGGTTTTGTTCAAGCCTTCGATCAGCGGAAAAGCCATCCCTACCAGCACTCCGAAGACAGCAACCACTCCCATCACTATTTTAAATTCATTTTTTATGGCTTTCGTAATCAGCCACGCCAGCGCGATCGCTGCCGGGAGCAACATCAGGTAATCCAGGAGAGAGCTGCCATATCTACCAATTTCCTGACTGCCTAATTTGCTCAGGACCACCGTCCCAGCCACTAAGCTTGCCAAGATCAACCCAAAAAACCACCAACGATCTTGGATCTGTCGTTCTGTTTTTGGTTCAAAAAGCATCACGAGGCAGTAAGATCCAGCCAGCGACCATAAGATCCAGGCTTGGTAGTAGAACTTGAAAATGGTGTTCATTCGCCAGCCAAACTGGTCGCGCAAATAAATAAACTCCGGTACGAGGGTTAAAACCGCGCCGAGTAGTACCATCAGCAGCACGAACGGTAATGATTTGGGAGAGCTCGTTTGCGGATGTACATCCACCACCTCATCCATCTCTTCAGTCTGATGCACGTGGATGTTTTCAAAAAGCAAGCTGACTCCCACCCAGATCAACAGGAACAAGGTTATCCAGGTTCCTGGCGCTTTCAGGCGGTTCATGAGGCTTTGCAAAAGCAATTGACCGGCTGAGGTTGCCCCCTGAAGACCTAACAACAAGCCCTTGGTTAGCTCTAATCGTGTACCGAGCAACCCTAAAACCAAACCAAATACGAACAACAGAAGCAAAGTAGATACTGCAACCCATAAACCGTTTTTCCAGGAAATCTTCGAGATCCGCTTGGTTTTACTGATCAGAAAACCAAAAATTGGCAGCAGCAAAGGTCCGAACATGATCCAGAAGTATTTACCCTTGGTGAAGAACGCCAGGCTCGGGATTACCCCTCCTGCCTGGGATGAAAAGCTGATGTAAAAAGGCAGGTAAGCAAGTATGCTGAACACGCCTCCTATCACACCGAAGCCGACCAATTCCCAAAATCGCTTCAAAGACCAGCCGGCGGTACGCCCGCGATACAACATGAATGCCACGCCCATCAGCAGCAAATAGAACGGGAAATCCCAGGTATTCATGAACGCAATCCCGCCTAAAGTCAGCACGCCAAGCGCAATCGCCAACCCCGAAACTGGAATGGTAAACTTGCCCAGCTTGATATTGCCTTCCCAACCTCCCAGGAACGCGTTGAGCGCCTGGGCGATCGCCAGTAGCACCAGCGGCATCGACAGCATATGTGGATGGATGTCCGCCAGCAGATAGGTGAAAGCCGGGAATTCATCGATCACTTCCACAGCTCTGCCATCCAACGTCCGATCCTGCACCACGCGGCTTGCCTGCCACCAAGACCATCCTCCCCGTTGGGGTTTGATGGTCATCGCTAAGGGTTCGCGCGTCAGTTCCGGGATGTCCAGCTGCTCCCATGCGGTCTGAGGCAGCACACCCCTGGCGTGGACCATGTCCAACCCGCTGAACCAGTTGCCCATTGCCAACATCATGATGGGCGCAAGCAAAGCCAGAAGCGCCTTGTTTTTTTGCAGGAAACCAACCACATGAGTTTTCTTTGTACCCTGCTGCCGCAGACAAAGTAGATCCCACAAAATCCCATAAGCTCCGACAGCCGTCAACCCAAACCAGAACGCCGACACCAGGTTGTATCCCACAGACGAGCTGACGCCTGTAATGCGGATCAACATAGCCGACAAAAGGTATCCAAAGTAGTAATACGAGATGCTGTAACCAGAGAGCCAAGGATCCAACGGTGGAAAGCCCGGTGACTTCAGGATGGCATTAATAAACGCCATTTCCATGAACTTTTCAGTGTTGATGATTTCGGGATTTGCAGCTCTGACGATTGCCATCAGACTGAATCCAACCAAAAAGATTACTTCTGCCCGGATGAGCAAATGCTTGTTTTCTTTGATCCAACCGAAGAAGTCTTCCCGCTTGATTTTTGAGAACACAAACAGGTTGATCACTCCCAGGATCATCAGCGCTGTCGCTTGCGAAGCGAGATCATTTCGCAGCAATTGGATCGAGGTTAACCACCAGAAAATGGCCCCCCAGAGGAGCAGCCCTAACGGTCGTAGCAAGAAGACTCCCCGGGAAGGCAGTTTTTTCATTGCGGCAAAGGCGAGCGGAAGGTTAACCACCGCCAACACCAGGCTGAATAAATACCAGCTAAGCACTCCGATCATAATCACCTGACCCGGTAAATCACGGTACTGCCCTCACGATAGATTTCGTCCCACAAGACTCCATTATACGCAGGGAATTTATTCAAGGCTTCCTGCGGGTAATATGCGCTTTCTTGTTGACCTACAATAATGTATTCAACGCGGTACTTTTCCAGGTAATTCGTGATGAAATCTTCATCCAAGCTCAGGAAAAAGGCGTTGACCTCATCCACGCGTGCCTGAACCTTGTCCGAACCAGCCACCGCCCGCTGTTGTCGTTGGTGATAATTCCAGCCCACGACTGCTGGAAGTCCAGTATATATGGTGTAGCGATTGCCCCAGTAGTACTCGTAAGCCTGTGCTTCCAGGATCACCGGCGAGCCTTCAACGTTATCTTGCATCCATTGGATGGCTCGATAATCCTGCCCCAAATCCATGTCAAACCCGTTCACCTGGAAGCGTGAGCTTTCCATGTACTTCATGCCATCAAGCGTGTGAGGCGCTTCCGGATTCATACGGTCGGTTACTTTATCGCGCGTGGCAAAGATAGGGAACATCAAGGCAGCAGTCAGCAGCAGGATCAATGGCACCTGGAAGAGGACCTGGTATCTTCCACGCCAAAGGTTCTGCTCGCGCCAGATGATCGCCAACCCTATCCCAGCCACAAGCGCTAATAACATCCACGCCTGCAGGTAAAGCTTGAAGACCACGTTCATCCTGCCGATATCCCCCACAAGATGCACCATCTCCACCACGATCGTCAGCAGCAAACCAGTACCCGCCATAAAGAAGAGTAACTTCTTGCCATCAGGCTGATCCGGAGCAAGCAAAAGTGCCAATGCCCAAAGGCAGAGGGGAAGCGCAACAATGGCGATCTTGATTTTCATGATGAGCAAACCCACCAGGATCACGCCAACCATGAGTAACCCGGCTACGATCCAGCTTTTTGCCCCTTCCCAACGCTTCAGACTCGAAACTTTGGTTGCAGCCATCCACTGGTAACTCTCCCAGGCAAACCAGACAATAATCAGAAACAGTAGCAAACCCCAGTGCGTAAAGTAAGAGACCAGGGGTGTCTTGTCTCCATCCCACAAGCCAATCTGCCCATATCCCGGATAAAACCAGCGTGTAAACGGCCGGTAGAGCAAACTTGAAATGAAATACAAGATCACGACACTCAAGGCGATCTGGATCACCTTGGTCCAGTTTGGCGAAAGCCAGCGGTTTCGTATTGCTGGCACATAGCGCCAGCCAACATAAGCCAGGATGACAAAATTTAAGACCATGAAGGTGTAAAAATCCCAGGTGTTGATAGGCTTCAAGGCTCCAATGATCAGACCACCCAGCAACAATCCGAGGATGGCACCAGTCAGGTTTTTCTTAGCTTTTTCGTGCCACTGACCCTTACTCATCAGTACTGAGAGCCCCCAACCCATCGCTGCAACCACCACTGGCATCGCAATCAGATGAGCGTGAAAATCACCGTAAAGGAAGGTGAAGAACGGAAATTCGGTAATGGATTCTCCAGGAATAGCCCTACTGGGGTTCCAATACCAGCTCCCAGCGCTAACAGGCAGGATCTCCCCATTGAAGAGTTTTCCGATCCCCACCAACAACCACTGCAGTTTCTGCACGAAGGTGCCATCAGCGATCACCTGGCCACCTGAGCCAAGCGTTTTGATCGCGTCCGAAATCAGCTTAACTTCTCCCAAGTTACCAAGAAAACCCAGCACCAGCATCGCAGACAACCCTGCCCAGAAAGCAAAGTCAAAGACCTTAGTTTTTCCGTCAGCATTCTCCCTGCCAAAAATAGCCTTGGTGATGTTCCACGCCAGGCTGAAAACCCCAACAGAGAGCATTCCGTACCATAACGCCAGCAGGATGTTATAGGCAGTAGCCGGGATAACACCCAGCAATTTGATCGGTAAACCGACCACCACCTGCCCATAATAGTAATAGTTGATATATCCACCGGCATACCAGGGGTCGTAAGCAGGAAATACCGTGCTTTTAATCACAGCGTTCAGGTACGAGAAGTCCATCGGCTTTTCTCCACCCCGCCAGGGATGCCACAAGTCCGGGTTCAACCAACGAATAAATAGGAAGAAGCCAAACATCACGATCGTGATAGCTTCTTCAACGAGTATTTGCTTCCAGATGTGTTTTAGATCCCTGACCAGGTTATGCCTCGTCAGCAAAGCTATCACAAGCCCTGCCAGCGCGATCAAGCCAACCACAGCCACAAGCATCCCGCGAGTTACTGCAAAACCGGCAGATCCCAGGATAAATGCAAGGTATGCAAACAGCAGGAAACCAATGATCTTCGAAAAACCGTACCCTTTGTCCTTCAGGCCTGGCAGCGCTAAACGCAGGAAAGGAAATACGAACCAACCAAGCAGCAGTGAAAATCCATAAATTACCAGCACAGCCAATGCCGGATAGCGATTGAGCAAACCGTTTCTGTCAAACAACTCGGACCAGGTGCCATTCTGCTGCTGAATTTCCAAATTTTGGTCCGAAAGCATCAGGGTCGGCTTGCCAGACTTATATTGTGAAGCTTGCCTGGGTGTGAGTGAAACCGCCTGGCTGATATCCACCGCATCGAGAAAAGCCGCCAGTTTTTCGGGATCAAAATCATCCGTTTTTCGAAAGATCATCACTTTGGGATGGTCGTAAACAGAAAACGCTTCTTCCGCGAATTGATCGTTAAATTCCCTGCTCCCCAGGCTCGGATATGACGTAAAGGTTTCCACTAATTCAAAACCGAGTAATCCCTCAAACTTGCCTGGTTCTGCCAGGTTGTAACAGGTTACGGTTTCCATATCTTCAGGGCAGCCCACCAAAGCGCGATAGTATGCTGTGCTGAGTGGATATCTCTCCGGCACGCGTGGTATGGTCCCCCACTGGCGGTTGGAACTCATGAAGATGTACTCACCCTGGCTTAACATCTGGAAGAAAC
>CAYUGV010000008.1:0-5601 GCA_964444335.1 uncultured Anaerolineaceae bacterium
GGCTTGCCTGAGCCTGAAGGAGTAATGGGAAAATGCCGATTTTGGATTCACACCTGGAATATTTGCGGAATAACCAAGCGCTTGAGGGAGTAACGCGGTACGACGATATCCTCTTGCCGAATTATGACGGTTTTGGACTTGCAAATCTTGCGCCCAGCATCAGTCGTTGGCTTGGCGGACCGAACTTGCCCGCTCCAGCCTTTTCGGAGGCGATCCTGAAGCATTTCGCGCCTGGATATATGCGAGTCGTACTACTCCTGGTGGACGCGCTGGGTTACAACCAATTGCTTCGTTTGATGGAGCAGGGTCAGGCGGATTTCTGGAAACGCAGCCTGGGTAAAGGGACCTTGATTCCCCTCACCAGCATCTCACCCAGCACGACTGCATCCGCTTTGACCACGATCTGGACCGGAACTACTCCGCTCGAACATGGAATTATCGGTTATGAGATGTGGGTGAAATCGCTCAGCATGGTCATCAACACCATTTTGCATTCACCGATCACTTTCTGGGGAGATGTTGGGGGGTTGTCCAGAGCCGGGTTTGACCCGGTGAATTTCCTGGGGATAAAACCTTTGGGCGAGCAGTTTGGGTCCAGGGGGATCGAGTCTCACGCATTTGTTCCTGCCAGCATCGCCAATTCAGGGCTCTCAAAAATGCATCACGTCGGCACACAACTCCATGGCTACGCGGCGGAGAGCGACCTCCTGGCTAACCTGCGAGACTTGCTGAATGCACGTCCTAACAATCGGAAATTTGTGTATGCCTACTGGAGCCTTGTAGACAGCCTGATGCATCATTACGGAACGTACAACGAACGGGTGACAGAGCAATTCAGAAGTTTCAGCGACGCGTTTGAACGAATTCTTTTAGACAAGCTTGAACCCTGGGCACGCGAAGATACGCTTTTCCTGGTAACCGCTGATCATGGGTCGGTTGAGACACCTAACAACCCCTCCTACGAGTTGCGCTCGCACCCGGACCTGGTGGACATGCTGACGATGCAGCCAACCTGTGAAGGCAGATTGCCATATCTCTATGTTAAGCCGGGGCAGATTGAAGCGGTCAAGCAATATTTTGAGCATGCCTGGCCAGGTCAATTCGACCTGATCACGCGCCAGCAGGTCTTGGATTCAGGCTTACTGGGTCGGGGAACGCCACATGCTGACCTTAATAATCGCATTGGCGATCTCGTTGCCATTCCGCATGGAAAAACCTATCTCTGGTGGCCGGAAAAAACAAATGTGATGCAGGGACGGCACGGCGGGCTGCATCCGGATGAGATGCTGGTGCCGCTCTACTCGGTGCCGCTGAATTAGTCTGTTACCAAACTGACCTCGCGATGACCGTAGCAATTGATCACGCGGGTTTCTCCGAGCATCGTTTCGCGGGGTTTCAGCGGATTATAGAGGTGGATATGCCCGTGCAGGTGCAGCCTGGGGCTGAAATTCTCAATTAACCAGCGGAAAGCATCTATCCCCTGGTGGGCTGGATCATCTTCATCATGAATGCCCTTTGGCGCGGCATGCGTCACAAAAACGTCCAGGAATCGCCCATAACGGACTTTGTTCAGCATTAATTGAGGCACCATTCCGTAGACCATCTGCCACATTTGCTTTTGCGTGTATTGGTACCGGCGCCGGTTGTAGCGCAAGCTGCCTTCGATGCCAGCCAGGATCAAATCCAAGCCGGGATCATAAATCACGCGGCGGTGCAGGTTGACGGCACCCTGCGGATGATGGCGCACTTCTCCCTCGCCATCGGCTATATCGAAAACGTGATTCCCCTGCACGTAATAAAGAGGCAGGTCGAGCATGCTTATCACATATTCCAAGTATTCCCAGGGTAAATCGCCGCAACTGATAACCACGTCCAATCCAGGAAATCGCTCCCGGATATGGGGACTGTAAACGGCAGACGCTTCCACATCGCTCAGGCAGAGCAACTTTTTCTCTTTCACGCGCTTTGGGCTACAGCCACCGCTGCAGCCATTCCGCCTTCGTGTGTGATGGAAACCGCCCACTCAACCAATCCTTTTGCGTGGGCGACTTCAAGGGCGAACCCGTGCAGGGTCACGCCTGGTTCGCCGCTGGTGGCATGCAGGATTTCGATGTCCTGCCAGGCGACTTTACCAATCCCGGTGCCGAGCGCTTTTGAAACCGCTTCCTTGGCGGCAAAAATACCTGACAGGGTGTCGTTATCGTCCTGAGCCTGGGCAATTTCCGTTTCGGTATAGACCCGGTGGATGAAGCGCGCCCTGATGGCAGGGTTGACTTCTGCCAGGCGTGAGGTTCGCAGGAGGTCAATGCCGCATTTGATCATGTAAGTGCCTTTCCAGCTGAGGTTATGACCAACTTGTCCAGGTCCCAGTAGCGCTGCGCAGCCAACAGGATTTCCTCCGCAGTGACACTTTCGATAATAGCTGGCAACTGCCGTAGATGATCTAAACCGTAACCGTAGCGTTCAATGCTGACCAGGATGGAGGCAATGCCTGCATTGGTCTCGATGGAAAGCGGAAGTCTGCCCAAAGCCTGGGTTTTGACATCCTGCAGTTCCTGTTCGGTCACCAGTTCACCGCGGAAGCGCGCCAATTCTTGTTTAAGCAGCGTGAGGGCTTTTTCGAGATTCTCCGGGTTGACCCCAGCCACGATCGTCCACGCTGTGGGACCGATGCCAGCCCCCAGGTGGCTGGAAACCTCATAAGCCAGGCCGGCTTTCTCGCGCACAGCTTTGCCGATGCGCCCCATCATGCCGTATTTTCCGAGGATGGAATTACCGATCGAACAAACCTGGTAGTCGCGGCTGACCGTTTTTGGGGCAGGGACGCCGATCACCAGGTCACTCTGGTTTTTTCCTTCAAGCGGCACATGGCTTCGGATGGAGGAAGTTGGCGGGGTGAAAGGCGGAAGTTCCGTTGGAAGACCTTGTCGGTCGCTTTGCCAGGAGCCGATGGTCCTCGAGAAGATATCCCGAGCCATCTCAGGCTCAATTCCACCGCAAACCGCCAGCACCAGTCCGTTTGGACCGTAATGGGTCTCGTGGAATGATTCCAATTGCTCTTTTTGGATGCCGGAAACGGTCTGCGTGTAGCCGATATCGGGGTGGGCATACGGGTGTGAGCCATAAAGCGCACGGCTGAAGGCTTGGGATGCCATCTCGGCGGTATCCTGGTTTTGGATCGCGATACCGGTCAGGATTTGATTGCGGACCCTTTTAAACTGTTTTTCAGCAAAAGCCGGTTCCTGGACGACCTCCACCAGCAGGCTCCAGATGGTCTCAAGGTCTTCCCTGAGGCACTGACCGAAGAAGGTGGTTGAAAGGTGCCCTGTGCCCAGCGAAAGTGACGCGCCAATGCTTTCGATTTTGTCGTGCAAGCGCTGGAAGTTCAGGCGTTTCGTGCCTGTCATCAGCATATCGGTGGTGAAGGATGCCAGTCCATAATTGTCACCCGGGTCGGCAATTGCACCAGGCTGCATGTAGCCGGTGAAGTAGACCGCTGGACTGGTCAGATTGGGGTAGGCAAGCAGCGTGGTGCCATTGCTCCAGGTTTCCCGCAAGATGGTCTTTGAATCAGGCAGGGAATGGTTCATGATTCCACCTGCGTTTGGGTTGCCCGGTAGACACCAACCACGCGTTGGTCGTTCCGCAAGTACTTGCGGGCAGTATTCAAAACCTGGCTGGGCGTGACTGCGCTGAGGCGCTCCAGGTACTCCACCACCCATTGATAGTCTGCGAACGTACTGGCATAGCCCATCCAGAACCCCTGGTTGGTGATGTTGTCGCTGCCGTACGCGAAAAGCGCGCTAGCTTGCTTGATGGCGCGTTCGATCTCTTTCTGGCTTAATTCCTGGGCTGTGATGCGTCGGATTTGATCATCAAGGACCTTCAATGCAACCCAAGGGTCTCCATCGGGTCGGATGGTCGCGAAGACCTTGTATACGCCAGGGTCGATGTAAGCGGAAAGGTCGCCAAACACGGACGCGGCGTAATCCTCTTCAACCAGGGCTTGATAAAGCCTTGAAGTGCGGTTATTGATGCCCCCGCTGCCGAACATATTCAGGGATGAAGGTCCGCTGAGCAGGCTTTCTATGATGCTGTAAGCAAAGAAATCCGGATCGGAAGCAGCAGGGCAGCGCCAGGCGACCTCCAGATAGTGCGCCTCACCGGGACCTTCCAGTTCGATTTGATCGCCCGGATTGAGCTGTTTTTCTGGGGCGGGCACATTGGGAGTTACTGGAATCGAGGTTATTTCGCCAAACAGTCCTTCCACCTCTTCCAGAACTGCTTCAGGTGAGATATCTCCGGCGACGCACAAAATCGCGTTTGCAGGCTGGTAAAAATTGCGATAATGCTGGAAGAGATCATCCCGGGTGATGCTAAGCAGATCTTCTTTGGCGCCCAGGACCTCATTGCGGTAGGGGTGAGATTGGAAAGCATGCTGTTGCACCGCTTCGTCAAGCCTGAATTCAGGGTAATTCTCAGAGCCCTCTCGTTCGGAAATGATCACGGTACGTTCCGTTTCCACTTCTTCTGGAACAAAGAGGCTGTTAGCCATCCGATCAGATTCCAACTCGAGTGTGGCATGCAGGTGGGCGGACGGCATGGTTTCAAAATAGGTCGTCCAATCCGTGCTGGTGAAGGCGTTGGAGTAGCCGCCAACGCGCGATACCAGGTTGTCGATTTCATCGCCGGAGAATTTCTTCGTGCCCTTGAACTGCATATGCTCCACCCAATGGCTCAGACCAGTTTTGCCTGGGAGTTCATTCCGCGAGCCAATTCCATACCAGATCCAGGTGCTCGTCACCGGGGCGGTGTGAATTTCCTTGAGCATCACCCGCAGCCCATTTTTGAGCTGCACCTGGTGAAGATTGTGATTTAAATCGATGGGCATGGGAATCAGGATCTGTGGCGTTTACGCGCGCTTTGTTCTTTGGAAAGATATTTGTTGGGTCGGATGACCAGTAACAACCCTAAACAGATCACAAAAATACCAATCATCACACCGCGGGACTGGAGCGTTCCAAGCAGCACGTAGGGCAAAGGGTTGGTTCCGAATCCAAATGCATCCGCCAGTGCGGTAAAGGCGCAGATCACGTAACCAGTGGCTATGATGCGGGTGCCAAAGTCCGCCCTAAGCGATTTTGGACCCCCATTCCAGAAAGCGATCAGCACTCCGGTTGCGGAGAGGGTCATCAGCCCAATCCCAAGAAGGATGACAATGATTTGAACAAAACCAATGTACCGCCCCCGGTCCAATCCAAAAAGATCCGGACGCAAACCTGTTAAGAGGATCAAAAAGCCCAAAAGTAAACCAGTCAAGCCAGCACGTACCTGGAATTTCGGGAAGGTTCCGGCTTTGACGGTTTTCTTGGGATTATTTGGGTCTAGCAGAACATCTGGTTGGCTCAAAGAGTTTCCTTTGCCCTATTCAGGCAGTGCGGTTTCGATCATCTCGAGGAAGTTCCCCGATGCGATCCTTTCAATCTCTTCTGAATCATACCCCAATTCTTCGAGGAAGGGAAACAGCCTTGGCAAATCGGCGATGGTGTCGATCTCGGAGGGTACTTGTTCCACGCCAAGCCCGCCATCGAAGTCTGTGCC
>CAYUGV010000008.1:5701-14823 GCA_964444335.1 uncultured Anaerolineaceae bacterium
GTAATCACGACCAAGAACGGTCATGTTATAGGCAAGGTCCTGGTGTGCGTCGAGAATAAAAGTCATAGGCATCAAAAAGCGCCGGTTTTTGCCGGCGCTTCTCTTCATTATGAAATTAGTCTTCTTTGACTTCTTCGTCAGCCTTAGGTTCAACCACCTCGGTGGTTTCCTCCGCAACTTCGGGAGTTGCTTCACCGAGCATCGTGGCGATGGTCTCACCTTCAGTGCTGGGGGTCAGGTCGAAATCAGCGGCGAGGGATTTCCAGTCGGAGTCAGCGTAAGCGGGTGAATCCACGCGGCGCATGCTTAAACCAATGCGATGATCTTCATCTTCGATCTTCAGGATACGCAGGGTGACCACATCGCCAACCTTGACGACTTCCTTGGGATGATCAACGCGGCGATCACTCAGCTCTGAAATGTGGATCAGACCTTCGAGGTCACCGGGCACGTTCAGGCGGGCAAAAGCGCCGAAACTGGTCAGGCGGGTTATTTCGCCTTCAACCAACTGGCCAACTTTCAGGTTCTTGACCTGCTCTGACCATGGATCTCCAAGCAATTGGCGGATGGAGAGACCTATGCGGCGGCGTTCGCGGTCAATGCTGATGATCTTCACGCGGACTTCTTCACCGACTTTCAGAACTTCGGTGGGATTGACCACACGGTCCCAGGAAATTTCGGACATGTGGACCAAGCCATCTGCTCCGCCAATGTTAACAAAAGCGCCAAAATCTGCGAGGCTTGTGACACGACCCTTGCGAACTTCGCCTTCGGCGAGTTCTTCCAGGACCTTGTCGCGAATCTGATCGCGAGTTTCGGTGCTGGCTGCGCGCTCGCTAAGGATCAGGCGATGGCGTTCCCGGTCGACTTCGATAACACAAACCGTGACGGCATCACCGACAAAGCTCTTGTATTTGGCTTCGGGGGTTTCACCGGTCATGGTTAACCTTCGGCTCAGGCTGAGTTGGGAAGCAGGGATGAAGCCGCGTATCGTAGACAACGGTACCAAAAGCCCACCCTTGTTATAACCAACAACAGTTGACTCAAAGCTCTCGCCAGATGCCAGGGCGGCTTCAGCGTCGATCCAGCTTTGTTCTTCCACCGCGCGAACAAACGAAAGAATAAGATTTCCGTCCTGATCATGTGGGGTGACCACGAAGACCGGGATGGCTTTACCAACCTCGAAAGTTGCAAGTAATTCTGCGGGAATCGCCTCGAATTCTTTACCGACGATGAGTCCCTCAGACTTGGCTCCAACACTGACCAGGATCTGCGATCCTGAGATGCTGGCGATGATGCCATCGCGGATTTCGCCCGCTACTGGCATTTGGAAGGAGAAATCTTCAGAATACTCTCCCATCAAACTTTCCATGGTTTGTTCTTTTTCGTTTTCCTGATTACTCTCCTGGTTTTGCTCCTGCTTACTAATGGCGTCGTTGTCTGACATTGAATGAACTCCGAATTAAGATTTGGGACTGATTATAGACCTAGAATCAAATTCCTGCAACCCGCAATACAAATATCGGGCGAAGAAACCTCTTGCATCGCTGTGAGGATGGCCAAAAAAGGTTTAGTCTTCCTTGAGTGGGGGGTAATCGCCCCAGTCCAGGACTTCTCGCGTGCCCGTTTGAGGATGGGCTGCACTAATGATACCCTTTTCTTCCAGCTTTTCAACCAAGCGGGACGCGCGTGTGTAGCCTATACGGAGTTTCCGCTGCAGCATCGATACGGAAGCCCGACCTTCTTTGCGGATGATCCGCAGAGCTTCCTCGGTCAGTGGGTCTTCATCCGGATCTTTCTGGAGTTCCTTCCAAAGGGGTTCCTGGGTCAGTGGAAGGGCATTACCGCTGGTATAAAGCGCTTTATCCGGGCGTTCCGGTGCCCCGTTGGCGACCGATTGTGCTTGCCAGAAGCGCGCTAACCGGGAAACTTCTTCTTCTGAGACGAAAGCGCCTTGCAACCTCACTGGCGCTGGCGCGTCTGGAGCCTGGAAGAGCATATCCCCACGACCGAGCAGCCTTTCCGCGCCCGGCTGGTCCAGGATGACACGGCTGTCGACGTTTGAGGCGACTGCAAAAGCAATTCGCGCCGGGAAGTTGGCCTTGATCAAACCGGTGATGACGTCCGCTGAAGGACGCTGTGTGGCTATGATCAGGTGGATGCCGGTGGCACGCGCCAGCTGAGCAAGCCTGGTCAGGCAGCGCTCGGTCTCGTCCGGCGCGAGCAGCATCATATCTGCCAGTTCGTCGATGACGACGACGATGTAGGGCAATTTCTTCCCGCCTTCAGTAACAACTTTCTTGTTGTATTCCTCGAGATTCCGCACGCCGAAATTCTCAAAAATACGGTAGCGCAGGTCCATCTCTCGCAGCATCCACTGCAATGCGCCCACAACCTTCTCCGGGTCCATGATCACATCTGTGAGTAAGTGCGGGATGCCGTTATATACCGAGAACTCCACCCTTTTTGGATCCACGAGCAGCAATCGCAGTTGGTCTGGATTGAGATGGAGCAAATAGCCCGTCAGGATCGAGTTCACACAGACCGACTTACCGGAACCGGTTGTACCCGCGATCAAGAGGTGAGGCATGGCAGTCAAGTCTGCGGTCGTTGGAGTGCCGGTAACATCCTTACCGAGGGCGAATTTGAGCTGTGATTTGTGGTTCTGATAAGGCAGGCTTGTTACGAGTTCGAGCATGGATACCATGCTGGTTTTTAGGTTAGGCACTTCGATGCCAACGTAGCCTTTGCCTGGAACGGGCGCCTGGATGCGGATGCGTGATGCTTTAAGTGCCATCGCAAGATCATCCCCAAGGCGGGTGATGTTGCTCACACGGACGCGCGTTCGCCCTGTCCGGTTCTCGTTGTATTCCGGTTCCACGCCAAACATGGTGATGGTTGGACCGCGCCTGATCTCGACGATCTTGCCTGGCGCGTTAAACGATCTCAGGGTTTCTTCGATTACGCGTGCCTTGTCTTCATCGGATTCTTCATCAACCGGGGCTGTCTGAACCGGGTTGAGAATCTCTTCGGGTTCGGGTAATATCCAAGTTTTTTCTGGCGCAGGTTTGTCACTCTCTATACCGCTTGGGACGGATGGGCTAACGCCAGGATCGAGGCTGTTTGCCTGTTGCTGTGCAACCTCCGGCTCTTCGAGATCAGTAAATTCCTGAGCTCTTTCCACTTTCTGACGGTGTTGCTCAGCTTTTTTCCGGATGAAATGCGCAAATCTTGAATGGCTGTGCTTATATTTTTCAGCAAGCCAGCTCACCAGGTCAGACATGGAGAGGTCAATCAATAGAACGAGCGCCACGAGTAACCAGGCAATCAGGACGATGATCGTGCCTGCCTTGCCCAGTCCGTTTTCCAACGCGCGGTAAAATGCTCCGCCAAGCATCCCGCCGCCAGGAGGTGTGGATACGCCACCGAAACTGACGTCCAGTAACTGAAACCAGGTCAGCAAATTGAAGAAAATGAGTACGACCCCGATCACTCTTTCTGAAGAAACCCCAGGGAACCGGTCCATCTTGGAAAGCAGGAACCAGGCTCCAATCAGGAGCAGCACAAGCGGGAGGGCGTACGCACCCCAGCCCATCCAGCGCAGCAAGAAATTCGTCCAGGCCTGGGTGATGCCACCAGAGTAGGATGTCATCAAGCTCAGGAGGGTCAGAAGCCCGATCACAATCAGAACAATCCCGGCAATGTCGACTTTACGTTCAGCTGAGAGAGGTTGTGGCGCAGGTTGGGTGACCTTGTTGCGTGGGGTCGTAGTTCTGGTGGAAGTGGAAGTCCTGGAACGGGAAGCTTGTGGGGTGCTCTTCCTTGCACGGCTTGGCGTCCTGGGTGTGGTGGTGGACTTCTTCTTTGTCCCGGACGATTTTTTGGTTTTACTTGTGGTTGTACTCCGCGCCATTACAATACTACTCACTTTCCATTGGTCATCAAATTATAGCATGCGCGCCTTTGCTGCTGTGGAAGCTTGAAAAAGAGACGTTTTTTGAAAAAGGTTTTGCTTGTTTGGCTTGCATAATCGAATAATACTGTTATAATCTTTCTATACTACTAACTTTCTAAAAATCAACCCCGCCATCCTCTAATACAATCCTTGATAATTAATTGGAATTTGTGCTGCTTTAGTCTTTTGGAATTGTCGGTCCCTTAAGTTTTGTACAAGTCCTTTGGGAGGGTGGAAAGTATGGCATAACGTGGTGAGTGAAACATGGATATATTCGAACTCGAAAAGAAAACCGTCAAACAACTTTCAAAAATTGCAAAAGATCTCAATATACCAAATTCAAACAGGCTAAAACGCGAAGGATTGATCGTAAAGATCGCTCAATCTCTGGCTGAGGCTGAAGGTCTCGAAATGCGCGGTGGCGTGCTTGAGATCATGAATGAAGGAATTGGATTCTTGCGCGCAAACTATCGCATTGGCGCGGAAGATGTTTATGTCTCCCAGGCACAGTTACGCCGTTATGAATTGCGATCGGGCGATTTGGTCATCGGGCACGTCAGACCGCCACGCGAGTCTGAGCGTCACCACGGTTTGCTCAAAGTTGAGTCGATCAATGGATTGACCCCTGATGAAGCCCGAAAGCGCCCAAAATTCGAGAATCTCACCCCAATCTTTCCCAACAAACTACTCAGCCTGGAACACGATCCGCTCAACCTGGCCACCCGCATGATCAACCTGGTGGCCCCAATCGGAGGTGGACAGCGTGCAATGATCGTCTCGCCGCCAAAAGCTGGCAAGACTACGATCCTGAAAGACATCGCGAATGCCATCAGTATCACCAACCCTGAAGTGCGCCAGATCATGTCCTTGATCGGTGAGCGCCCTGAAGAAGTGACCGATATGGATCGCTCCGTGGAAGCAGAAGTGATTGCCAGCACATTTGACGAACCGGTCAACTCCCACGTTCGGATGGCTGAGATCTCGCTGGACCGCGCAAAGCGCCTCGTTGAAAACGGACTGGATGTGGTCATCCTGATGGATTCCCTGACGCGTTTGGCGCGTGCTTATAACATGGTTGTCAATCCCTCCGGGCGTACGCTTTCCGGCGGTATGGATCCTTCCGCGCTCTATCCTCCTAAACGCTTCTTCGGCGCAGCACGCAACCTTGAAGATGGCGGCAGCCTGACGATCATAGCCACAGCGCTGGTGGATACCGGCTCGAGGTTGGATGACGTTGTGTATGAAGAGTTCAAAGGCACCGGCAACATGGAAATGATCCTTTCCCGCCGCCTGCAGGAGCGCCGCATCTTCCCCGCGATTGATATCGAAAAGTCATCCACGCGCCGTGAGGACCTCTTGATGAGCCCTGAAACCTTGCAAAGAGTCTGGTTGATGCGTAGAATGTACCTGCAGATGGTTTCCAGCCCTCCCCAGGGAGCAGGCATGGATACCGCGGTTGCCACTGAGGCAATCCTGCAAAAAATGGAAAAAACCAAGACGAATGCGGAGTTCCTGGAGAACCTGGCAGACATGTAAGGTCTGCCGCAGGATTAGTGAATAGCTCATGACACAGAAGGATATTACGAAGGCGTCACCCTCCTCGGGACGCTTATTGGGGGCAATTGGTTGGATTCTCGTCGCGGCAGTTTGCGCTGGCTTGATCTCATTCTTGTTCTGGCAGCCGAAAATTGCCGAATCCATGGCGAACTACCAAACGGGCGTTCAGGTTGGCACCTTGCCTTCGGATAATCCCGCGGTACTTGAAGTGCCGTTGCCAGCCTTCTCGCCAACCCAAGAAATCAACGGCTTGATTCGCGAATCAGATCCTAATACCGAGATCTCAACTGAGTTGCGTACCATCCCCATTACCTATACTGTGCAAAGCGGAGACTCTGTTTGGGGTATTGCAAACAAGTTTGGCCTGAGCGTCGAATCGGTGCTTTACGCCAACTACGACATCCTGCAAGACCAATCCGACAACCTGATGCCCGGGCAGGTCCTCACCATTCCACCGACAAACGGCATTCTGCACACCTGGCGCAGCCGGGACAGCCTGAGTTCGGTTGCTTCCCGTTATGGCGCGAATATCCAGGACATCCTGCTTTTCATCGGAAACGATCTTGACCTTTCAAATCCTAACATCACCCCAGGTACGGTCGTGATGGTGCCGGGTGGAAACCGTGAATTAGTCAATATCACCTTTGCCGGGGTCACAACCGATGAAAGTGGAAATCTGATCAGCGGATTTTCTGGACCAGGTGCTTGTTCCCTTGCGGGTGTTGGTCTGATGGGCAATGGCTACTTTATCTGGCCTTCAGCGGTACACATGATCTCGGGAAACCACTTTGGTCCTGGGCATAATGGTATTGATATCGGAGCAGGTATTGGTTCGGCGTTATTCGCCGCAGACAGCGGCACGGTGGTGTATGCGGGTTGGATGAACGGCGGTTATGGCAATTTTGTAATCATCGATCATGGCAATGGTTTCACCACCTGGTATGAGCACCTCGAAAATATTTCTGTCAATTGCGGTGACAACGTCTTCCAGGGAAGCGTGATCGGCACGGCAGGCTCCACCGGCAATTCCACAGGTGCCCACCTGCATTTTGAGATCCGTTATGCTGGAGTTCCAGTCAGTCCATGGGACTATCTGCCTTAGCAGTGATATAATCTCTGCGCGCCCCAGTGGCTCAATGGACAGAGCGAGGCACTCCTAACGCCTAGGCTGGGGGTTCGATTCCCTCCTGGGGCATAAAAAAACCACCTTTTGGGTGGTTTTTGCTTTCTATCGAGGCGGGTGGCTTTCAGTCTTCCAGGTCGTCGAAGTCGACGAAATCATTGGCGTGTTCGCTGTCAAGCTCGCGCCTGACCCAGAGCAGCAACATATCGCCTTCTTCCACGGTAAGTGCCCGGGCTGCAATGATGGGATCTTCCTTGCGCAGCCCGATCTCGTCCTTATATTCGAGGAACATGGTCTGCCGGGTTTCCCAGGTAGCCTTGCAACGTTCCAACAGCTTATTGCTGTCGAAAGTGCGCAAGGTGGTCAGAAAGGTGTCGTAGAGGTACGGACCTTCCAAAATGCCAACTGCCCAGCTGAGCTCATCCCGGTGTTCAGCATCACCCGTGAGGCGTTCAAAAACAGGGGTTGGTCCTTCAATAATCGTAATCTTGTTGTTCATGGTCGCGCAAAATGATACCACATTGTCTGGTCAAATAAAAAAATCAGGACCGGGAAAAAAACGGTCCTGAAATCTAAGATTGTGTCTGGTTACTTAGTGGTTGAGGAGTTCCAAAACCAGTTGTAAGCATACCAGCCGCCGGTCTTTGCCTCCAAGCGGATGGAGATCCGAACCAGCCCAGCCAGGTCAGGCGGAATGTTGAAAGTGGCTTTCAAGTCGCCGCCTTGTCCGCTGTTGATTGTGCCGGCTTCTGTGCCTTTGATGCCCATCGTCCACATCTTGCCCATCAGGACTGTAAACTCGGTGTTGGCAGGGAAGTTTTTGCCTTCCACAGAAACAGTCTTGTCCTTTTCGACTGCAACGATGTTGAAGTAAGGATACTTCACAGCCGGAGCAGGTGTGCTGGTTGGCGCGGGAGTTGTGGTCGGAGCTGGAGTGGTGGTCGGCGCCGGCGTTGGCCAGGTACCATTATCCTCATCGTTCCAGAACCAGTTGTAGTAGTAATAACCGCCGGTCAGGCTCTCAATACGGATCGAGATCATCGCCCGACCTTTGAGGGCGGCTGGAATATCGAAAGTAGCCGAGATGGAACCGCCAGCGCCGGAATTGAATGTGGCTACTTCAATGCCTTTTTCACCGCGGGTGTTGTATTCGCCCATAAGGACCTTCCAATCAAGGTTCTTGGGCATGTCCTGTGTCAGAATGGTTACCGACACGTCTTTCTTGACTGCGCTAATAGTAAAACTTGGATAAGCTGCCTGAGCCTTACTGATGCCTGCGAATGCTGGAATCATCAAGGTTAACAGCATGACGATCACAAATATACGTTTCTTGTTCATTTTTAACTCCTTTACTTGACTTAAACTTGACTTACAACAATCAAGACGAACTGCACTATGGATTTGTTCCAATTAGGATTCTAAATACTCCCAGATCAGATATCAAACGAAGAGTCAAGGTTTGTAAGAAGCGATTCAAAAACGACATTATAATCAGCCGGCATGGAAGAAAATATCTTGAGAAAACCACACAAAGTAAACCGTAAAGCCTGCCTGGCTGTTCTGTTGGTATCTGGAATGATCGGCCTGGCAGGTTTCTACCTGCTCGGACGAACGTACCTGGGCGGACGTAACAGGATGGTGATCAATTTCCTGCGAAACCCGAAGCAATACCCTGAATATGAAGTGGAGGCTCTGACCCGATGCGGTGACGCGCCATTTTTGATGCCGAGTAAGGGCTTCATCGGCTACTTGTGGGATGATTCATTCAAACTCTTCAACCGGCATCAGGGCATTGACATTTTTGGTGGAACCGACGCAGGCAAAACCCCTGTTTACGCCCCTTATGATGGCTTTGTTACCCGGGAGGATGGTTGGAAATCCAGCCTGATCATCCGCATCCCGCAAGATCCGCTGAACCCTGGCAGACAGATTTGGCTTTACATGACCCACCTGGCAGATCCGGATGGAAACTCCTTTATTGAAAGCGCGTTTCCACCGGGAACTCACGACAAGCCCGTCTTTGCTGGGGATCTGCTGGGGTTCCAGGGGGACTACTCTGGCAATCCAACCCGACCGGTGGGAGTGCATTTACATTTCTCGATCGTCAGGGATGATGGTAATGGGCATTACCTGAATGAACTGGACATCAACAACACCCTGGACCCGTCACCATATCTTGGTTTTGAGTTGAACGCGAAAATACTTGGCAAGTCGGAAATCCCGATGTGCCAGCCATAAACGGTCTTCTGTTGGCGATTCTCCCTGACTTTGGCTATAATGGGCGGCAGTAGAAAAAGGAGTCTCCATGCAGGAATTAACCCCCACTGTCTCGATCCAGCAAAACGCATTAGGCCTATATACCGGGATCATCCAAACCAAGGATGGAACCATCCTGATCGATTCCCCATATCGCACTGATGAACCAAAAAACTGGGGAAGCCGCACAGGCAAGTCTGAGGCTATATTCCTGGTGCTGCTGGACACCCA
>CAYUGV010000008.1:14923-22525 GCA_964444335.1 uncultured Anaerolineaceae bacterium
GTGATCTTTGTGGGCGACAGCGTCATGGTGAACCAACCCCCATTTTTGGCATATTCCAATCCAGCTGCTTGGGCGGCAGATATGAAGCTGCTGGCTTCACGTGCCTACAAAGGTTACCAGATTGTGTCTTCGCGGGCAGGTTTGGTCACCCAGGAGCAGGTCAGGACGATGGGAAAATTGATGGCTTTCATCGAGAACTCAATCGCCACACTAAAAGAAAAGAATGCAGACCTGGATACCTATCTCGAATTAATTCCGCGCATTCTAAAACGCATCGAATACTCTCCGGCGGAAGGCGAACTGTTCTTCAATCGCCTGCGATGGGGTCTGACAACGTATTATGAACTGAACCAGGGTTAGTGAGGAAAAGGAATGGCAGAGACACAAGCAGGCTATGACGCGGTGGTTGAGTTAACCAGGGGTGGCATCGTCGAATGTATCCACTTTGGGGCGATGGCTGTGGTCGATTCCTCGGGGAATCTGCTGACCTCCCTTGGAGATCCAAACCTGCTTACCTTTCCGCGCAGTTCGATGAAACCGCTTCAGGCTCTTCCGTTCGTGGAGGATGGCGGTCCGGAGCACTTTGGTCTCACGGAAGAAGAGCTTGCCATTTTATGTGCTTCTCATCATGGAACCGATGAACACGTCCGTGTTCTACGTTCAATCCACGCCAAAGTCGGCTTGCAGGAAGCGGATCTTCAGTGTGGTGTCCACTGGCCGTCCGACAAGGCCACTGTTCTCGCGATGCGAGAACGCGGCGAGGAGCCAACTCCTTACCGCCACAACTGTTCTGGAAAGCACAGCGGCATGCTCGCCCAAGCGGTTTTGCACGACTATTCCAAGAGCACTTACTTGTCCATGGATAATCCCCTGCAGCAGCGAATTCTGAAGACAGTCGCGGAGATGTGTGACGTAAAACCAGAAGACATGCCAATTGGAATTGATGGCTGCAGCGCGCCGGTATTCGCCATGCCGCTCTATAATTTTGCCCTGGCAATGGCGCGCCTGGCAGACCCCTTCGAATTGGGAGAGGTGCGTGCAGCAGCATGCAAAAAGATCACTCATGCCATGATGGCATATCCTGTAATGGTGGCGGGACCTGGCTCACTCGATACCGTCCTGATGGACGTGATGCAAGGCAAAACTGCAGTCAAAGGTGGTGCGGAAGGTTACCAGATGCTCAGCTTGATGCCCGAAGCGTGCGGCAAGGGTTCACCCGGCATTGGTGTGGCGCTCAAGATCAGCGATGGCGACCCGAACCGCAGGGCGACCTATGCGACCCTTGTCGGTTTGTTGAAAGCCCTTGGTTTCGGGAAGGAAATGGAAAGCGAAGCATTCCGCAACTTCAATACCCCGATTCTGAAGAACTGGCGCGGTCTCGAGATCGGTGAGATCCGCACCGCCAGACCAATTGAGATTATGAAGACCTGGTAATGGATCAGATCCAGGAACACCGCGAGCGGCTGGCGCACGTGCAGGAACGATTGCGCCACAGGTTTGGAACGCCAACCTGGCATGTTGAATTACCGGCTGTAGATGAACTCGTCTGCACGATCCTCTCGCAAAACACCAACGATGTCAACCGCGACAAAGCTTTTCAGGCGTTGAAGGAACGCTATCCAAGTTGGGAAGCCGTGCGGGATGCCGACCCGGCGGAACTACAATTTGTCATTCGAATCGCCGGACTGGCGAGCCAAAAGGGTCCCAACATCCAGGCAGCCCTGCGGGATATCACCGCAGAACGGGGTGAGATCGCTTTGGATTGGTTAAAAGATATCGATCCTGAAGATGCCCGGGAATGGCTGGTTAAGCTGCGTGGAGTAGGGCCGAAAACCGCAGCAATCGTGATGGTCTTTGCGTTGGGAATGCCCGCCTTTCCGGTGGACACACACATTTACCGTGTCACCGGGCGCATCGGCTTACGCCCTAAGGAGCTGGACATAACTAAAACGCATGCCTACATGGAACAAATTGCAGATCCGAATGAATTTGGCAGCTTGCATTTGAACCTGATCGATCTCGGTCGCGAGATCTGCCAGGCACGCAAGCCAAAATGTCCAATCTGCCCGATACGGGACCTTTGCCAGTTTGAAAATAAAACTGAATGATTATGAAAAGACGCGCAAGAGGGGTTGAGCGCTTACTCGACTAATTCGCCAAGCAACGACCACGGACCGGTCCAATTGATGCGCACATCCAATTCCTGGCCTAACAAATCCTGGTCAGTCTCCACGAAAACAAGCCGGTTGGTGGGGGTTCTGCCGCGCCAACGGTTCTTGGATTTGCCTTCAAATAGCACCGGAATGGATTTCCCCAGGTATGCAGCGTTGAGAGTACCCACTACTTCTTTTTGCAGGTCTTCAAGCGCCCGAAAGCGGCGCATTTTCTCTTCTGCTGGAATGTCATCTGGCAGATTGCGAGCCGAGTAGGTACCGGGGCGGGGAGAATAGCGCGCCAGGTGGGCGACATCCAGCTTTAATTCAGCCAGTGTATCGTAGGTGTTCATGAATGCGGCTTCGCTTTCGCCCGGAAAGCCGACAATGATATCGGTGCCGATCGAAACCCCGGGGATACGTTCGCGTATTTGTGCAACCAGGTCGCGATATTGACTATTCGTATAGCCGCGGCGCATCTTTTTTAGAACCTCATCATCGCCTGCCTGTAAAGGGATTTCAATGTGAGGCATGACCTTGGGCAGGGTGGCGACAGCGTCAATCAGTTCGGCGCTCATCCAGTTGGGATGCGAGGTTAAAAAGCGTAGTCGGCGTAAATCAGGAATTTCAGAGAGATCCGCGAGCAGTTGGGGCAGGTGATAATTGCCTTCTAGGTCAAGACCAAAACGGTCCACGATCTGCCCCAGCAACACCAGTTCCCTGGCACCGCCCGCAACGAGACTCCTGGCCTCAAGCAAGATCTTTTCAGGGTCGCGGCTGCGTTCCTTGCCTCGTTTGCTCGGAATGACACAGTAGGTGCAGGCGTGGGAACAGCCGAGTACGATAGGCAGATTCTCAGAGACTGCATGGTCGCCTTCCAGGCTGAGACCGAATTCGTCATCGAGGACTTCATCCACTTGCTTACGCCAGGCTTCCGATCCATCGTGCAACCGTTCTTCGAGGGCTCGCAAAAAGGGTTCGGGATCCGATGGAGCGGCGAAGACGTCCACCCAGGGAAAACGCTTCTCGAGTGCTTGATTGCCGTGGATACCAATCAGGCAGCCCATCAAACCAATCATAAGGTTAGGATTGGCAAGCTTGACGGGTCTGAGCGAGTTGAGACGACCCAAGGCACGGTCTTCAGCGCTCTGACGCACCACGCAAGTATTCAGGATGATCAGATCCGCCTGGCTGGCATCCGAGGTGGCGCTCAGACCGAGCGATTCAAGTGCCCGCGAGAGGCGGCTTGAATCCGCGACATTCATTTGACAGCCTTCTGTCCAGATGTGGTAACGCATAGGCACCTATTATACATGACACGTATGGTACAACAAACCGAAATTTCATCTTATTCTGTTATAATCTTTTACAAGCAATTAGCCAAAGAGGTGATCATGGACTTCAAAGTAACTGAATATAAACGCGCTTTTGTGGTAAAAGGGCTTGGTCGCATTGACAGCGTTGTCGCTCCTGACATCGAACGCATCCTGATGGAATTACTTGATAAAACCAAAGCGATCATCATCGACATGAGCGATATCGATTTTGTTTCGAGCGCTGGCTGGTGGTCGATCATCCGCGTCCAAAAAGAACTCAAGAAACGTGGACGAGGGAACCTGACACTGGTCGGACTCAATCAAAACGTGCGCGAGTCGATGGATTTGATCGGCATTCTGCCTTATTTCACCGTCTACGATGAACTGGTAGACGCAATCGGAAACGTCTAGATTTGCAAATAAAAACAGAGGCTGAATTTTCAGCCTCTGTTTTTATGTTTCTATGGATTATTCCAACCCAATCGTGTAATTTGCTTTTTCCCTGGTGAAGGGAGTTGTGCCTGAAATCACCAGTACGATTTTATCGAACGTTCCATTACTCAACTCAGAACTCGGGATAACGATTTCTCCCAGGAAGCTGCGATTATCGACAGTGATCTTCCCTTGTGAGTAAGTCACAATACTGAGGTTCATTGTCTGAGGAAGGTAATTCTGCACCCGGACAAAGCCTTCAGCTGTCCAACCTCCCAGGTCAGTTTCGAGGTCGGTGGAGTAGCCGATCGCGTTAATCGCGAGGTCATCTATCGCCATGCCCTTGCCATTGACCGCGGCATCAGTCACATAATCGAAGCGGAGTGTTACCTTTTGCCCAGCAAATGCGGAGAGGTCAACCTTCTCATCGATCCAGCCTGAAGAGCTGCCGTTCCAGCCGCAGCCATAGCTGTTGCCGGAAGGGTTGGCGGTGGTGCAGTTTTCTGAGTTGAGGATTTGCCAGTTGACTCCGTCCGTACTGGCGCTGATGTAGATGTAATCGTAATCCTCTTCAATGTCGTACCAGGTGTTGAAGGTCAGCGCAGCTTCACCAGAAACAGCGCTGAGATCAAAGGTCTGGGAGAGGTAAGCGTTCGACTCATCTCCCACGTTCGACCAGATGAAATACTCTCCGGAAGGTGGTGCGCTAAATGGCATCAGGTTGACGGCTTCAGACGCACTGACCTTGATGTTATCCAGGTTGTCGCAGTCGATTTCGATGTAATCTACGCCATACTGGAACACGTTGCCATTCACTTGGGCAGGGCAATCCAAAACGGTTTTTTCCATATCCACCGAAGTGGGATTGTAGCTTTGATAGTCATAGCGCCTGCCTTCGATGCCGGTATCTTGCAGCAAATTTGCCACAGCCCAGTCAGCAAAAAATTCGTTTGCTGTGTATGGTTTGCCAGTCGTGGGGTTGGTGATTGAGAGTTCATTCATGACTTTCTCAATCCCGACAAACCCATTTTCATCATGCCGCACCAACGCTTTGGTCGCGTCCTCACCGAAGCGATCGAGGAAGTAGACCATGAAAAGGTAGCTCGCGCCATAGTGTGGACCGTTATCCCCAATATCCCCACCCCAGTCGTTCAATTGCATGTCGGTATTATCCATGTAGGACCAGTCAAAACCGCCTGCGTCGTACTCATTCACATGTTCAGCCAGCATCGAAAAGCCTTCATTGACCCAGGTTTCTTCATTTTTATCCTGGTACCAGTGGATCATGTGTTGGAATTCGTGCGCCATTGTGCCGTAAATGTAGCTGTCACCCAGGTCAACATTGTCTGAGCTGATCAGGAACATTTCGTGCGCGTTCGAGTACGGATGCGCGTCCGGATGCAACTCGTCGGCAGAAGAATAGTAGCCTGCCAGGTTTACGCCCAGGTTTCCGGCATAGAGAATGTAAAATCTTGGATCGCCATCCACGCCCGGGTTCCATTCCTCGCCAAAAAATTCGCGGTTGGTTGGAATGATTTGCTTGTCAAAGGTTTCTGCCAGGTTTTGAAGGTCAGTTTGATCAAACCGCACGCCATTTTCGATCCAGAAGTAGATATTATCGCCAACGTAGCGCAAGGTCGCATTGACCTTAAAGTTATCATTTGTATCCGTGTTGGTTGCCCAAAAGGTCTTTTGCGCGCCGACCGAGTAAGGCGCTTCCGTATCAATCAGAACGTTGGGAACGTTTGGTTTTCCACCCAACCTGGCTGCCAGGTCAATTGGGTCATTGATCGGTACCGTGCTTTGGTTGAGCGTGTTTAACGTTTCGGAAGCTTTACCAGATTGGGTTGGATCCAGTATCTGTGCACCTGGGTCAACGAAGGGGGTGGGGGTTACTTCGTTCAGAGGGATCGGGGTCTCCACCATGGGTATCGCGGTCGAGATCACGTTACGGGAGAAAATGACAACCCCACCGAAAATGACCAGGCACAAACAAACCACGCACAAGATCAGGATCGCTGCAATGATCAACACAGTTTTTGTTGAATTATTCATTAGTTAACTCGCTATTCCGATTGCCGCCTTAATTGAGCGCCAATCTGTTTACCATTTTACCTAATCTGTAACTTTTCCGAAACACATTATCTAAGGTCTTGCAGATTATGCAGGCATCGAAAAAATGCGAACTAGTTTCTTGCAAGTGTTAGAATCGCTCCATGACTGATGACAATTCTCTCGAAAGACTGGCTAATGGGTTAAAAACCTTCGTGATCCTGGTCGCGATCGCGCTGCTGGTTGTGGGCTCATCGGTCGAGTCGGTCAATCCCCTGGATGGCCTTCGCAAGTATACACGTGGGGTTGAGTTTGATTTTGTCGAGTGGGAAGTCAGCGCGCTTTTCAATAAAGCCGTCAGCGCTGCCCTCAAACTCGAACGCTTTCTTGATGAAGAACAACAGGTTGCGGTTACTAAGAACTGGTTGTCAGGAACGGAAGAGGTGATCGCGCTTGAGCAAGATCTGCTCACGGCTCAGAATGACTCCTCGCCTGATCGGGATGCCTTGGTTCAAACAGCTAAATCCCGGCTTGACCAAAAAAAGGCGGAACAAAACCGACTCGCGAAACTGGCTGAAGCCATATTACAGAATCAAGTGGAATTAACTTTGGAAAAGGCAGGTTTTGGACTCGGGGGGCAGATCCTGCCGCCAGTGCTTTACCAGGTTTCGGATCTCCCTCTTAACCTGATCATCTCACCAAGAACAGAAATCAAGAACGAGCTCAGCATCAGCCTTGACGCAGGCCTGGATGCGGTTGAGAAAGATGAAATCGAAAACGGGATTTACAAGGACTACGATCTTTCAGCTTTAGTAGAACCTGTTGGCGGGCTTGGCGCATATCCCACGATGGTCATGCGTACCACCAACCTGAACTGGCTGACGGAAACGATCGCGCATGAGTGGATCCACAATTACCTGACCTTTTTCCCCTTGGGAATAAGGTATTACGTCAACGATCAAATGCGAACAATCAACGAGACCACTGCTTCCCTGGCTGGGAAAGAAATCGGGCTGGATCTGATCATTGCGTATTATCCAGAACTGACTCCACGTTATTATCTCGCGATGCCGACCTATACTACTGTTCTGGCTGAAGGTGCGGAATCCCTCAACCCCTTTGACTTCCGGGCTGAAATGCATAAAACCCGCGTGCGGGTGGATGCTCTTCTGACTGAAGGGCGGGTGGACCAGGCCGAAACCTATATGGAAAACCGGAGAGGCTTTTTCTGGGAGAATGGCTACAGGTTAAGGAAGATCAACCAGGCATATTTTGCCTTTTATGGCTCTTATAACGACACGCCTGGTGGCGGAGCTTCAGGTGAAGACCCGGTTGGTCCAGCCGTCCGCGAATTGCGCTCACGTTCATCCAGTTTGAATCAGTTCCTGCAAATGGTTCGCTCGGTGAAGAGTTTTGATCAACTTTTGGGGCTTTTGGATTAGTTTCTCCTCAAGAAGAACGAACCTGATAAGAAAAGCTTTTCTAATTTATAATGGGAAGCACTGACAGCAAGAAGGGACCGCTAAACCAACCATGCAATTTGGAACTCCACCTACCAACCCACTCTTGATCGTAATTTCCGGACCTTCGGGCATCGGTAAGGACGCAGTGGTTGGTTTATTGCGCAAGACAAATCCTGACACCCATTT
>CAYUGV010000009.1:0-3386 GCA_964444335.1 uncultured Anaerolineaceae bacterium
CCGACATCGCCCACCAGGTTGGCGTAATGTCCACCGCCTAAAATGGCGCGGAACTCACCATTGACTGCCTGTGCCTCAAAGACTGTACCGGTGTAGTAATCCAATCCCCGGATTATTTTGGGTTCATAGGCAATGTAATCTGCGACGCCCAAAACTTCCAGCATCGCAAACAATTCCTTCATCTGTGCCGACTCGCGCCAAAGCTCGCGATTTCCGAGAAGACTTCGTATTGCCAGGAGTTGCTCCTCGGTCAAGCCTTCCGCGCGCACTTTTTCATCCCAAACAGCTGCCGGCAGTTTGTCAATCCGGTCGATCAACCGCAGCATTAAAGGCTTTTGCTCCTTGGAAATCCCAATTTGGCTTAATTGGGAATCCATTAATCGCCGGTCATTCACATAGAGTTTGACCTGTTCCGGAGTAAGCCCCACATTTTTCAGGAAAGTTGCGGCTACTGCCAGCAGCTCCGCATCCGCCTGGATGGAATCGCTGCCAATCTGGTCGATATTCCACTGGAAAAACTCACGCGTGCGCCCCTTTTGCGGTCGTTCATAGCGCCAAAAAGGACCAAACGACCACCACCTCAGTGGGAAGGTTAGTAAATTCTGCTTTGAAGCAACCATACGTGCCAGGGTGGGTGTGAGTTCAGGGCGCAGGGTGATCGGGTCGCCGCCGCGGTCGTTAAAAACAAATGCCTGTTCCTTAACAAGCTCTTCGCCAGATTTCGCCGCGTAAAGATCGATCGTCTCCAGGCATGGTCCGTCGTACATCTGGTAACCAAAGGCTTCCGAAGCCTCACTTAGCTTCCGGATCAGCCACTGGCGTTTTGCCATCTCATCTGGATAGAAATCCCTCGTACCCTTGACACTCTTGATCACATTCTTCATATCAACCTCATACAGTTAACTCAGTAGTATAACATGCCGGGTTTCGAGTAAAATATACCAAGTCATTATTTCGAGGATATCATATGAAAGTTAAAGAAGTAGTTGAGATTTGCCAGGGAACGCTCCTCACGCCAGATGTGGACCTTGATGTCGACATCAAGGGTGGTTTTTCTGGGGACCTGATGAGCGATGTGCTTGCTTCAGTCCAAGCAGAAGCGGTTCTTATTACAGGTCTCTGCAATCCCCAGGTTGTTCGTACAGCATTGATTGCTGACATCAAGCTAATCATTTTCGGACGCGGAAAAAAACCTGGAGAAGATATCATCAACCTCGCTATTGAAGAAAACCTGCCCATAGCATACTCACCCCTGGGTCTTTATGAGATTGCAGGTCGGCTCACGAAAGCCGGATTACCCAGCTACGAAATGGAAATGAATCTCTTTCCAAGAGATTAACACAGATGAGCGACCAGGCAACTCTCTCTGACAATGATGCTGGTAAGATCACCAGGGTAGAGGAACTTGGCTATGAACTAAGAATCAGCCAGGTGATGACCACCAACGTGGTGACTTTCTCACCTGATTTGAGCATGCTCGAAGCGCTGGATCTGATCCAGAAAAATCGTATTTCTGGTGCTCCTGTCACGCTTAACGGTGAGGTTGTGGGCATCATCTCCACCGAGGATCTCATCCGCGCCTTGCGTGATGGACGGATTGACCGAAAAGTCTCCGACTACATGTCCCGAGGTCTGATCACGGCCAAGGCTACAGACAAGGTAGTGGAAGCGCTGAAAGTCTTCCAAAAGAAGAACGTGGGTCGCCTTCCCATCCTGGACGAGAATAACAAATTGGTCGGTTTGCTTACCAAAGGCGATATCACTAATGGCTTATTAACCGCCCTTCAGCGAGATTACCAGGCCGAAGAGCTCATCCGTTACCGTGCTTCCCATCTTTTTGAAGATATTGAATCAGACCGTACCAGCTTGATCTTGCGCTACCGGATCATCAAGGACGACTTCCTTCATGGCGGCGCTGCGTCCAATCACATCAAGAAAGCCCTCCACCGCCTTGGTGCCAGTCGCCAGGTTGCCCGGAAATGTGGGATCGCTGTCTATGAAGCGGAGATGAATCTGATCATCCATACCACGAACGGTGGTTTCCTGAGGGTGGAGGTTGAACCGCACAAGATCACCATGGAAGCTTATGATGACGGACCTGGAATTGATGATGTAGAAAAAGCCCTGACACCTGGATATTCCACCGCAACAGAAGAGGTTCGCAACAAGGGTTTTGGCGCGGGCATGGGCTTGGTGAATATCCGCTCGTGCGTCGATGAAATGACCATCAAATCATCAAAGGAAAGTGGTACTAATCTTTACATGATCATGTATCTGGATAAATCCCAGTAACTTTAGATCGGATTAATCATGTTCACACTCCAGACAATTTTAGACAAAATCCCGTTAAAGGTCCTGACTGAGCCAGTCAATTACTCTGAGATCGAGATATCCTCAGGTTATGCTTCGGATCTGCTGAGCTGCGTGATGACTGGCGCCAAGGCGGATGGCATCTGGGTCACCCTTATTGCCAACATCAACATTGTGGCAGTTGCTTCCCTGTTGGAACTGCCCGCCATCATCATTACTGAAAATGCGCAGCCGGATGCAGCCACAATCGCCCGCGCGAACCAGGAGGGCATCGTTTTGCTCTCAACTGAAGCCGGCAGCTACCAGGTCGTTGGAAAGCTCTGGCAACTCGGCATCACAGATACTGATCCAAGCGGATGAAAAGCCTTAAGGCAGAACTCCATATCCACACCGTGCTCTCCCCATGTGCCACGTTGGAAATGCTGCCACCCTTCATTGTAGAACGCGCCCTCCAAACTAATACCCACCTGATCGCGATTACCGACCACAACTCCAGCGCAAACGTGCCCGCTGTGATTCAAGCTGCCGCAGGCACGGAGCTGACCGTGCTGCCCGGGATTGAGCTCACAACCGCAGAGGAAATTCATTGCGTCTGCCTGTTTGACACCTATGCGCAGCTTTTCGAGCTCCAAAGCATAGTTGATAGCAATCTTCCAGATATTCCAAACAATCCGGATTACTTTGGATTGCAGTTAATTGTTGACTCAGAGGGGAATTATGTCGACACTGACCCGCGGCTTCTCAGCAATGCTACGCATCTCACCATCGGCGAAGCTCAGCAACATGTGCTTCGCTTGGGAGGGCTCTTCATCCCGGCACACGTCAACCGGGAGGAAAATGGACTTTTGCCACGCCTGGGTGGCGTGCCTCCTGAATTGAATTTATCAATTATGGAAATTTTCAATATTTCCAAGTCCGAAGCTATCCGTCAATATCCCTTTCTCAAGGACTTTCATCTCATCCCCAGTTCCGATGCTCATGATCTTGAGGCAATCAAGGGCATTGTGCATATAGAGATGGACGATATTTCAGTCTCCGCATTGCAATCTGCGCTACAAACGCAATATTGATCTGTA
>CAYUGV010000009.1:3486-15987 GCA_964444335.1 uncultured Anaerolineaceae bacterium
CGATATTTCAGTCTCCGCATTGCAATCTGCGCTACAAACGCAATATTGATCTGTAATATTGATCTGTAGTTAATTGCCATACAATAGACATTGAAGTAAACTTATTGTGAAATTTCGAACAAGCACGTTTAGTTCTAACTTATTTTGGTGTGATAATCTGCCTTTTTACGACTAATTAATTTTCACAGAGGAAGATGATGGAAGATAACCCAACTCAATCCATACCCACAATTGATGAACTTAAGCAAGAAATATCCTTGATCCTGCAACAAACCAAAAGAGACCGAGGGGACCTGATACCCATCCTGCACAAGATTACCCAGCGTTTCGGATACATCTCCAGCCAGGCTCTTTACGAGATCAGCGACCAGACTTCCATCCCGCTGGCTGAGGTTTTCTCCGTTGCCACCTTCTACCGCATGTTGCCAACCCAGCAACGCGGCAGGCATGTGATCCTTTTCTGTGAAAGCCTGCCGTGCCATGTCGTCGGAGGTCGTGAACTGCTTCAAGCACTCAAATCAGAACTTCAGTTGGAACCAGGTCAGACCAGCCAGGATCAAAGGTGGACACTACTGACCACCAGCTGCCTGGGTGTATGTAACTTTGGCCCTGTCATCTCGATCGATGGCAACATCCATGGGAATCTGACTCCGGAATCCCTTCCTGAAATCCTCAACAAGTACGAGTAGGATAAGCCATGAAAACAGTTCGCTCAATGGTCTTAGTATCAAACGATCCCAAAAGCAAAGCCAATGGATCACAAGAGGTAATTGACGCCCTCAACCTGGCGATCAAAAATTTTGGTCTCACCGATGAAGTGGCAGTTTCCACCATCCCTGAAATCGGGACGGTGCGAACCCTCCCATTGGTGGTGATATTCCCGGAAGCGTCAGTTTACGGACCAGTCAAGCCCGAGGACGTACCACACCTGGTTGAGGAGCACCTTTATAAGGGCCGTGAGGTTCCCGCCCTCAAGGTGCAAGATCCCGACACGCTTCGAAAGGTCGCCTGGTTGACCCAAAGAAAAGGTACCTTACCTGCTGAGAATCATATTGTCCTGAAAAATGTTGGGATTATCGATCCAGAAAGTATCGACGACTTCTTCGCGTACGAAGGAGGTCAGGCTTTTGCTACCGCTCTCCAAATGACCCCAGAGCTTATTGTGGAGGTCATCAAGCAGTCGGGTTTACGTGGTCGTGGTGGCGCAGGTTTTCCCGTTGGTGTCAAGTGGGATGCAGTCCAAAAGACGCCAGGAACCAAGAAATATGTCATTTGTAACGCCGATGAAAGCGAACCCGGAACCTTCAAGGATCGGGTCATCATGGAAGGCGATCCCTTCAGCATCATCGAAGCGATGCTGATTGCTGCCTACGCGGTCGGCTCGGACGAAGGCTATATCTACATCCGCGGCGAGTATCAACTCGCCCTGGACCGTGTCCAGAAAGCCATCCAACAAGCACGCGAGTATGGCGTGTTGGGCAAAAACATCTTTGGCTCGGGTTTCGATTTCGACATTCACATCCATGCCGGCGCAGGCGCGTACATCTGCGGCGAAGAAACTGCCCTGCTTGAATCCATTGAGGGCGGGCGTGGTGAACCACGCGTCAAACCTCCTTATCCCACCACATCCGGTCTGTGGGGCAAACCAACACTCATCAACAATGTGGAAACCTTTGCGAATATTCCTGCCATTATTCTCAATGGCGCCCAGTGGTTCAAATCCTTCGGCACTCCCTCCAGCCCGGGCACCAAGGTCTACACCATTCTGGGAAATGTGAACAACACTGGTTTGATTGAAGTCCCAATGGGCATAACCCTGCGCGAAGTCGTCAATATTTACGGTAAAGGCGTCAAGGGAGGGCAATTCAAGTTTGCCCAAACCGGTGGCTCCAGCGGATCGATCATTCCCGCTTCTCTGCAGGACACCCCGATGGACTTTGACTCTTTTCGTAAGGTTGGCGTTGCTTTAGGATCCGGTGCACTGCTGATCTGCAACGACACGAACTGTATTGTTGACTCTGTTCGCGTCCTCACCCGCTTCTTCCAGGAGGAATGCTGCGGAAAGTGCGTTCCTTGCCGGGTCGGCACCGATCAGACCTGGAAAATATTGACAAATATTTCTCATGGGCGTGGAACGATGGAAGACCTCGCCCAATTGGAATGGTTGTGCAAAGGCATGGAGGATTTCTCCAACTGTGGGCTTGGCCAGACCGCAGGAACGCCAATCAAGAATATGCTTGACCATTTCCGCGCGGAACTTGAAGCGCACATCAAACTTGGCGTATGCCCGACCGGGGTTTGCCCAATGAGCTGATTTTTCACAGCCGGCAGCAGGAAGAATAAAAGGTCGGGGCACTTCGCTCGGAGAGCAAGCACTTTTCAACCCGACCTTTTAGATTAACTTCATCGGATATAAGTTGACCAAAATGGATGAATTGAGTAAACTACTTGTAACATTTTTCACAAAGGCTGCCTGCCTTTGAGATATAGGAGCGTGCAAAAAAATGACTTCAACCCCCAAGCAGCTGGATCCCCTCGATAATCCCCGGATGAAACAGGTTATCGACACAACCATCTCTGAGTTCGGAGAGCAGAATGGCGCCTTGATGGTGGTTCTCAACCACCTTCAGGAAAGAATTGGCTTCATAACCAAACCGATGCAAGCTTATGTCGCCGAACAATTGAATGTACCAGTGAGTAAGGTCCATGGCGTAGTTTCCTTTTACTCTTTCTTCACCACCGAACCTCGCGGTAAACATGTCGTTAAATTCTGCATTGGAACCGCCTGCTACGTTGGTGGAGCTTCTCAACTGATCGACAAAGCCAAGCAGGTTTTGGGGATCGAACCTGGTCAGACCACACCAGACGGACTGATCACGCTCGAGGTGTGTCGTTGTGTTGGTGCCTGCAGCCAGGCTCCGGTTGTCGTGGTGGATGAGCTCAATCACGGGCGTGTCAAGCCCTCCCAATTCGGCAAAATCTTGACTGATATTCAGAAGAGCGAGGCGGCAGCTTGAGAGAACTCTCTCTTCACCTTCTTGATATCGCCGAAAACAGCATCTCTGCTGGCGCTACAAGAATCGTGATCAGCGTTCGTGAAGACCTTGTGCTTGATGAACTCTGGCTCGAGGTGGAAGACAATGGCAAAGGAATGACCCCGGACATGGTCGCCAAGGTTCTCGATCCATTTGTCACCAGCCGTACCACCCGCCGGGTTGGTCTTGGTATTCCCCTGCTAAAACAAGCTGCTGAGGCCTGCAATGGATTCCTTACCATCGAATCCGAATTGGGAAAAGGCACCAAGCTGACCGCAAAATTCCAACACAGCCACATCGACCGCATGCCCCTTGGGAACTTGGAAGATACCATGATCACCCTGATTTTGGGCACCCCCGCTGTCAATTGGGTCTTTCATTATCAATACAATGACCAAGTTTTCGAATTCGATGATACGGAGTTCAAAGAAGCTTTGGGCGATCTGCCTCTCAGCGATTTCCGTGTAATCGAATTTCTGTCCTACACCATTTCAGAAGGTGTCCAGGAAGCAAAAAACATCACAACTAAAGAAGGAGTCGTGTATGCCAACCATTAAATCTATTGATGACCTCAAGCGACTGCGCGAGGAAGCCCAGAAAGTCAAGGAACTGCGCGATCAGACCGGCAAAACTCAGGTTGTAGTCGGTATGGGTACTGTCGGTATCGCCGCAGGTGCCCGTGAGACCTTGAAAGCAATCCTTACCTTTATTGAGGACCAGCACCTGCCCGATATCATCCTGCGTCAGACTGGCAATATCGGTCTCGGAGGTCAGGACCCAGTAGTTCAGGTGATCCTCCCAGGTGCTGAAACCGTTACCTACGGCAAAGTTACCCCTGCCATGGCAACCAGGATTATGGAAGAGCATGTCGTAAAGGGCATTATTGTCCAGGAATTCCGAATAGAAGCCTGAGCTCAGGCTTAAAAATACAAGGAAGGTAAGTTTAGATATGGCGTATTATCGTTCAACTGTGCTTGTCTCAATGGATCCTGTTTGTATTGACAAAGGGGCTTTGGATGTCAAAGAACAACTGATCAGAGAGTTGGCAATTTACAACCTCTCGGAGGAAGTCCAGGTTCTGGACAGCCCCAGAATTGGAGACCCTGAATCCGAGGGTCCTGATATTCTGGTTTACCCTGAAGGCAGTCATTACATCCAATTGACCACGGCTACTGTAGGTCCGATCGTGATGGAACATTTCATCAAAGGTCGCGAACTCCAGCAATATAAAGCCCAAATGCGCGATGTCATGGATGAGGAACTCGGTGAACCAAAAGATAAGGAAATCCGCATCATCCTCGAACACATCGGCAAGATCGATCCTCGAAACATCGAGGACTATATTGCGGTCGATGGCTACCAGGCACTTGCAAAGGTTCTTGGCGAGATGACTCCGGATCAGGTGATCCAGACCATTCTTGACTCCAAACTGCGTGGTCGCGGCGGTGCTGGTTTCCCAACTGGTTTGAAGTGGAAATTTGCACGCCAGGCTCCAGACACCCCCAAGTACATGGTCTGCAACGCGGACGAGGGCGACCCCGGTGCGTTCATGAACCGTAAAGTACTTGAAGGCGACCCACATTCGGTGCTCGAAGGTATGACCATCGGCGCGTATGCTGTTGGCGCAAACCAGGGCTACGTCTATTGCCGCGCGGAATATCCCATCGCAGTCAGCACGCTCAATACCGCCATTGAACAAGCCAGGGAATACGGCTTGCTTGGGAAAGATATCCTCGGCTCCGGTTTTGACTTCGATATCGAAGTCCGCATGGGCGCAGGCGCGTTTGTCTGCGGCGAGGAAACCGCTCTCCTGGCATCCATTGAAGGCGCTCGCGGTGAACCCCGCGTTCGCCCTCCCTTCCCTGCCTCAAAAGGCTTATGGGGCAAGCCCACCAACATCAATAATGTTGAAACATACGCCAATGTGCCAAAGATCATTCACCGCGGTCTTGAGTGGTACACCAGCATGGGTTCTGAGAAAAGCAAGGGCACGAAGACCTTCGCCCTTGCTGGCGATGTTGCCCACACCGGTCTGATTGAAGTTCCCTTCGGCATGACGCTCCGGGAGATAATTTATGACATCGGCGGCGGCATCAAAGGCGGAAAAGCTTTCAAAGCCGTCCAAACCGGTGGTCCGATGGGTGGATGTTTGCCTGTTTCGAACCTGGATCTTCCCGTGGATTACGAGACTCTCGGCGCTGCCGGCTCCATTATGGGTTCCGGCGGTATGATCGTGATGGATGAAGAAACCTGCATGGTGGATATTGCCCGTTTCTTTATGGAATTCACCCAGGACGAATCCTGCGGAAAGTGCGTTCCCTGCCGTGTTGGCACCCGTCGCATCCTCGAAATCCTTGAGCGTATTTGCGCAGGAAAGGGCGTCCCCGAAGATCTTCCACTGCTCAGGCAACTCTGCAGCGAGATCATCCAGGACAGCCTCTGCGGTTTGGGTCAAGGCGCGCCAAATCCAGTTATTTCCACCATGAAACACTTCCTGGATGAATACGAAGCGCATATTTACGAGAAGCGATGCCCTGCCAAAGTTTGCCGCAGCCTGATCACCTTTAGCATACTTCCTGATAAATGCACCGGCTGCACAGTTTGCGCACGCAACTGCCCGGTCGCTGCCATTACTGGAGAGCGAAAACAGACCCACGTGATCAATACTGATATTTGCATCCGCTGTGGTATCTGCAAGCAGGTTTGTAACTTTGATGCGGTTGTCATCAACTAAGAGAAGCGAGGAGAATATTCATGATTCAACTAACCATTAACGGACAACCCGTTGAAGTCGAAACTGGTTCTACGATCCTGGATGCAGTCCGCAAAGCTGGTTTTAATGTGCCCACGCTCTGTTATCACCCCAAGTTGGTTTCTTACGGCTCCTGCCGGCTCTGCCTGGTTGAAGTTGAAGGCGCCCGCACCCTGCAGCCGTCTTGTGTTGTGCCTGCGGGTAATAATATGGTCGTTCACACCGACACAGACAAGACCAAATCCGCGCGGAAATTTATCCTTTCGATGATCTTCAGCGAGCGCAACCACTTCTGCATGTACTGCCAGGACACCGATGGTGACTGTGACCTTCAGCAGGCTGCCTATGATGAAGGCATGACCCACTGGCCTATCACACCCGCCTACAAACCCTTCATGGTGGATGCTTCCCATCCCGATTTCATCCTGGACAACAACCGCTGTATCCTCTGCCGCCGCTGTGTGCGAGCCTGTACTGAGCTGGTTGGCAATGCCACCCTCGGTTTCGAGGAACGCGGCTCCGGCAGCATATTGATTGCCGACAACAACGTCCCCCTTGGCGAAAGCACTTGTATTTCCTGCGGGAACTGCGTGCAGTTCTGCCCAACTGGCGCGCTCATTGATCGCAGAAGCGCTTACCAGGGTCGTGAAACAGATCTGACACACGTCAACTCAGTCTGCATGGACTGCAGCCTTGGCTGTGAACGTGTGGTCAAGACGCGCGATAATCGCCTAGTGCGCATCGACGGAAACCTTGATTCGGGTTTCAACGAAAGTTTGCTCTGCTCAGATGGTCGCTACAAACCAGTCGCAGAAAATCGCAAACGCGTCACCACACCCATGGTGCGCCGAAATGGTCAACTGGAACCGATCAGCTGGGACGAAGCGCTTTCCGCTATCTCTGTGCAATTCAAAGCCCATGACAGCAGCGAGATCAGCGCGCATATTTCTCCCCGCCAGCCTGTCGAAGCCTTGAGCGCTTTCCATGAATTCTTCGCGGATCACTTTCATGCCGGGCAGGTTGCACTGCTTGGTCATGATCAGACTGCCATCGCCTGCGCGAAACTGGCAGCCGAAATCGGCGCGTTCGAATCAGGAATTTCCGCTCTCAAGGATTGCGATATTGCCATCGTTCTCGGCACGGATATGGTCAAAGATCACCAGGTTGCCGGCTTTTTCATGAAGCGACAGGCCATGCATGACCTGAAGATGTTCATTGCCAACAGTACCCGCACCACAGTTGGGGACTGGTCTTCCAACAAACTTGATTACGTCGGCACAGATTACACTGCGGTAGTGGACGTGCTGCGTAGCTTCGCAAAAGGTGAGACAGCCAATATGACCGAAAAACTGCAACACCTCGGTCTCAAACCGGTACGCGCCGAGAAGGTGCTCGGACAGCTACATGAAAGCCAGAAACCTGTTATCGTATTGGGCAAGGAAATAGCCAGAGCAGAGAACTATGCCGCCTTCCGTGACATCGTCTTGCTTGCCCGGGAAATTGGCGCGAAAGTTGTCGCCCTCAAGGGAAAAGGCAATAATTTTGGTGCGGCTCTCCTCGGCTACGAAATGGATGCCCAGGCAAAATCCGCACCGGTCTTCTTCCTGGCACTTGGTGATGGTCACGCTTGTGATCACACACGCGATGCCCTTGCTGGCAGTGAATTCAAGATTGTCCAGGCAAGCTACGCGTCAGAGTTCACCGAAATGGCTGACATTGTTCTGCCCTGCACGATCTGGGATGAACAAGTCGGGCATTACCTGACTTCAGAAGGCAAGCTTGGGCTGAATCAACAAGCCATCCAAGCTGCTGAAGGCAACAAGTCTGTGCCGGAAGTCTTGAAAGTCCTTGCCGGCAAATCTGGGTTAACCCTCTCAGAAACCTGGCGTACTGCTGTCGAAGAAAAAGTTGCTGCGATCGTTTTGTCATAATCGGCTAAACGAATAATCGCAAGTTGAAAGGAAACGTATGACAAAACCAAAAGTTGCATCAGATTGGCTCGCTGGCTGCGCAGGTTGCCACATGTCATTCCTGGACATGGATGAACGGATCATTGAACTGACCAAACTGGTCGATTTACGCGCCACCCCCATCACCGACCTAAAAGAGCCGGATAAAAGCGGCGTGGACGTCGGTATCCTCGAAGGTGGCATATCCAACACCTATAATGAAGAGGTCGCGATCAAGATGCGCGAACGCTGTAAGATCCTGGTCGCCCTCGGCGATTGCGCCGTTTTTGGCGGTGTGCCGGCGATGCGAAACTTTGCTGGTGCCGATGCTGCCCTTAAACGCGCTTACATCGAGACCGAGAGCACCGACGACAGTGGAATGATCCCCAACGATCCTGAACTTTCCACTCCGATCCACGTTCGCCCGGTAAGCGATGTCGTCAAAGTTGACGTATTCCTGCCCGGATGTGCCCCCAGCGCGGACGCAATTTTTTATGTACTATCTGAATTAGCCCAGGGCAGAATGCCCAAGGTCGAGGGCGAATTCAATAACTGGCATTAGGAGAATTGAATGGTCACACAAAAAATTACTATCGAACCAGTCACCCGGATTGAAGGTCACGCTAAAGTGACCGTCCACATGAAAGAAGATGGCTCTGTCGAGCACGCTTACTTCCATGTAAACGAATTCCGCGGTTTCGAAAAATTCTGCGAAGGTCGCCTCGTCACCGAGATGCAGCAGATCACTCCTCGTATCTGCGGCATTTGCCCCGTCAGCCACCATCTGGCTGCCGCCAAGGCTGGCGATGTTGTGCTCGGCTGCCCTCCTCCCCGACCTGCCAGTTTGCTGCGTGAACTCATGCACATGGGTCAGATCATCCAGAGCCACGGTATGCACTTCTTTGAGCTTGCCGGACCTGACCTGCTGCTTGGGTTTGACGCCGATCCCGCCATCCGCAACGTTGTCGGTTTGATCCAGGCTGACCCTGAACTGACGGTGAAAGCTGTCCGCCTGCGCAAGTTCGGCCAGGCAATTATTTCCGAGCTTGGCGAGCGTTCAATCCACCCCACTTTTGCAATTCCTGGCGGCGTGAACCGGACTTTGAGTGCTGCCGGACGCGATCGCATCCTTGCGGATCTCGACGCTCAAATTGAAACGACCAAGCTTGGCATCAAGATCGTCAAGGATTGGGCGGAAGCCAACCGCGAAACCGTTGATAAATTTGCAGTCTTTCCCACAGGCTACCTTGGCTTGATCACACCCAGCAAAGGCTTGGAGCTTTACAATGGCAATATCCGCCTGAAGAGCCGCACCGGTGAAGAGTTGGAAATCTTCAACCCACAGAATTACCTGGATTACATCGCCGAACACGTGGAGCCCTGGTCTTACCTGAAGTTCCCCTACTACAAGAAGCTCGGTTATCCTGAAGGTGTCTATCGCGTTGGTCCGCTTGGACGCATCAACATGGTTGAAAACATTGGGACTCCGATGGCTAACGAAGAATTAAAGGTCTTTAAAGCCATCAATAACGGTGCGCCAGTTGAGAACACGCTCTACTATCATTATGCCCGAATGATCGAAGTTCTGTTCGCATGCGAACACGTTCGCGACCTGCTCGAAGATCCGGATATCCTGAGCAATGACATTCTCAACACCCATCAGGAGCCGGTCGGTCATGGCGTCGGCATCATCGAAGCTCCTCGCGGCACCCTAATCCACGACTACACAGCCAACGAGTATGGTCAACTCACCAAAGTGAACTTGATCGTCTCGACCGGGCACAACAACTATGCCATGAGCAAAGCTGTGGACATGGTCGCCAAGGAATACGTGCATGGTCCGGACGTCAAGGAAGGTATGCTTAACCGTGTCGAACATGCCATTCGCGCCCATGACCCCTGCCTCTCCTGCTCCACCCATGCGGTCGGACAGATGCCGCTGGAGATCACCATCTACGACCACCAGGGCAACCTGATCCAGACCCTGCGGCGGTAGATCGCACTGCAACATGCAAAACCTCCCCGCACATCGGGGAGGTTTTTGTTAACGAGGAAAACAAATGCAAGAAAGAACGCTGATCATCGCCTACGGAAACCGCGATCGCGAGGATGATGGCGCCGGATGGCACATCCTTGATAAACTCGCACATCGACTCGGGCTTGAGACACCGGAATTTCCTGGAGATCAGGTTTCCACGGATGATGGCTCACATACATTGCTCTACCTTTTTCAGCTCCTCCCTGAAATGGCTGAGGATATCGGCGACTATGAACAACTCATTTTCATCGACGCTCACAACTCTCCCAATTTGCCAAACCTGGTCTTTCAGCCGGTCTCCCCTGACCAAACCCATTCAGCGTTCACCCATCACATGGGCGCGGGCGAGTTGCTCTCGATCGCGCAGGTCCTTGGCAAAAAGTTGCCTGTCTCCTGGATGCTGACCGTACGCGGTTTTTCTTTTCGCTTCGCGCAAACGCTTTCACAAGAAACAGCCGAACTGGTTTGCCAGGCTTTCTCACTCCTTTTGACTCACCTTTCCCTGACGGTATAATACCCTCATGCATGAATTGGCTATCACCGAAAGCATCCTGAGCATCGCGAACCAGGCTGCAGAGGAAAATCGTGGGTCGAAGGTAACCGACATCTACCTGGTGATCGGTCAACTTTCTTCGATCGTGGACGACTCGGTCCAGTTCTATTGGGACCATATCAGCCTGGGAACTGTGTCTGAAGGCGCGAAACTTCATTTCGAACGCCGCCCTGCTATTCTACGCTGCAAAACCTGTGATCACCAATATCCACTCGGAGAGATCCTTCAGCGCTGCCCGAAGTGTCAGAGTGCCGATGTTTACATCGAGAGCGGTGAAGAATTGCTGGTGGACCACATTGACATACTCAGAGAGGAACTCTAAATGCCCCAACGTGTTGAAATTGTTAAAAGAATCATGGATGCCAATGATCGCCTGGCACAAAACAACCAGGCCATCCTGGACCAGCACCATGTTTATGGCATCAACCTGATGGCTTCGCCTGGAGCCGGAAAAACCAGTTTCATCCTTGAGACCATCAAACGGCTGCCTGCCGGGATCAAGCTTGGCGTGATCGAAGGAGACACTGCCCCCGTCACGATTGACGCAGACAAAATCGTCGCAGCCGGCATGCCCGCAGTCCAGATCAACACCGGTGGCGATTGCCATCTGGATGCCAACATGATCGAAATGGCGCTGGCAGAGCTACCGCTCGAGGATTTGGATCTGATCATCGTCGAGAACGTCGGCAACCTCATCTGCCCTGCCGCTTTCCAGCTTGGCACGCACGCCAACGTCCTTATCGCTTCCGTGCCCGAAGGCGATGACAAGCCCTACAAATACCCCAACATTTATCGCGGTCTGGATGTGCTCATTATCAACAAGATCGACCTGGCGCCCTATATCGATTTCCGCATGGATTATTTTCAACAGGGCGTCGAGCTGCTCAACCCTGGTCTGAAGACATTTGCTCTGAGCGCAAAAACCGGCGAAGGTTTTGAGGCATGGATCGCGTGGCTGACCGATAAAGTTATAGCAAAGTAAGGAAAAATGCTTGTCATCAACAAACGGCTCCACATCACTGGCATCGTCCAGGGTGTGGGCTTCAGACCCACCGTCTTCAACCTGGCACAAAGATATTCTTTAACCGGCTGGGTTCTCAACAACGCCCATGGCGTTGAGATGGAAGTGCGCGGATCTGAACCAAATGTACAAGCATTCATCCGGGACCTGCAACAAAGCCCGCCACCACTCGCGATAATGGATAGCTTTGTCGTTGAGGATTCAGAGCGCAAGGATTTTCCAAATTTTGAGATCCTTCACAGTGAGGATGACCCCTCCGACTTCTTACCCGTTTCACCCGATTTGAACATCTGCCCGGATTGCCGCCGGGAGCTATTTGATCCAGCCGACCGCCGCTACCGCTATCCCTTCATCAACTGCACCAATTGCGGACCAAGGTTTTCGATTGTGACCGGTATCCCTTACGATCGTCCCAACACTTCCATGGCGGGTTTCGCGCTTTGCCCAAGTTGCACGGCGGAGTACCAGGACCCCACCAACCGGCGTTTCCATGCCCAGCCGATTGCCTGCCCGGTTTGCGGTCCACAGGTTTGGTACGAGGAAGGTGGGCAGAAGCTGGCGGACCGTGAAGCTGCCATCCAGGCTGCCCGTAAAGCCCTGGCTGAAGGCAAAATCCTGGCTGTAAAAGGCTTGGGGGGCTTCCACCTGGTCTGTGATGCCCAAAACCCGCAAACCGTGGAAAACCTTCGCCAGCGCAAGAGGCGTAGCGGTAAACCTTTTGCCTTGATGGCATTCGACCTTGAGACCATCCATAAGTTCGCCCAGGTCAACAAGGATGAAGAGAAACTGCTCACTTCACCCATGGCACCTGTTGTATTGCTTGAAACAACTCAGGCTGGCAAGGATTTGGCGCGCCTGGTGGCACCGGATCAGAACCGCCTGGGTTTCATGCTGCCTTATACCCCGCTGCATCTGTTACTGCTGGAGCCTACCGAGGATTTCCCAAATGTGCTGGTAATGACCAGCGGCAACCTCAGCGAAGAGCCCATCGCCTATTCCAACGACGATGCCCACAGGCGCCTCTCGCAACTGGCGGATGGCTTTTTGCTGCACGACCGCCCGATCCACACCCGCATCGACGATTCTGTTGTCTCAGTGATCGAAGGTGTTCCGCATATTCAGCGGCGAGCCCGCGGTTACGCGCCACTGCCGA
>CAYUGV010000009.1:16087-22158 GCA_964444335.1 uncultured Anaerolineaceae bacterium
ATCGAAGGTGTTCCGCATATTCAGCGGCGAGCCCGCGGTTACGCGCCACTGCCGATGCGAATCCCCACAACTACCCTTCCAACCTTGGCATGCGGCACGGAGCTCAAGAACACCTTTTGCCTTGTTCGTGATCGTTATGCTTTCGTCAGCCACCACATCGGCGACCTTGAAAACCAGGAAACATTAACTGCGTTCGAAGATGCTGTCCGGCATTACGAAAAGATTTTCCGCATCAAACCGCAGCTCCTGGCAGCCGATATGCACCCGGACTACCTCGCAAGCCGCTATGCCCGCCAGCGTACCACCGAAGAGAACCTGCCTTTGGTTGAAGTCCAGCATCACCATGCCCACATTGTTTCCTGCATGGCAGATAACGGTCTGAAGCAGGATGAACCTGTGATCGGTCTGGCATTCGACGGCACAGGCTATGGCACCGACGGCGCCATCTGGGGTGGAGAGGTGTTACTGGCCAACTGGGAAAAGTTCGAACGCCTATATCACCTTGAATATATGCCCCTTCCGGGTGGTGAAGCAGCCGTTCGCAAGCCTGCACGCATGGCGCTCAGCCTTGTGTTACAAGCTGGTCTTGACCCTGAAGACTTTCCTTTCCCCTTTCATCAATCTCTCGATATGGAAGAGCTCGCAGCTGTCCAAAAACAGGTTCGCACCGGTTTTAACACACCCAAAACCAGTAGCGTTGGACGCCTTTTTGATGGCGTGGCAGCCTTGATTGGTCTTCACCAAGCAATCAGCTACGAGGCGCAAAACGCGATCGCTCTTGAAACCATTGCCGATCATGTAGAACAGTCCGGATATGATTTCCCAGTCCAAAACGGGGAAATCCTGATCTCACCAGTGATCCGCGCTATCGTGGAAGACCTCAAGCATAAAGTCGCTCCAGCTATCATTTCAGCGCGCTTCCACAATGGTCTGACATCCTGTGCGGTGAAGGTTTCCGTAATGATCCGCGCCCAAACCGGCTTGTGCCAGGTAGCATTATCCGGTGGAGTGTGGCAAAATAAGACCCTGATCAAGCAAACAATCACCGCGCTAAGCGCGGCTGGTTTTGAAGTTTTCTGGCCTCATAAACTACCCACCAACGATGGTGGCGTGTCATTGGGGCAAGCGCTGGTGGCACTCGCCATCAGCGGAAATCTAAAGGAGTAACTATGTGCCTGGGAATTCCCGGTAAAGTTGTGAATATATATGAACAGGCTGGCACTCTGATGGCATCTGTCGATTTTGACGGTGTGCAGCAGGCAGTCTGCATCGCTACCACACCTGAAGTTCAAGTCGGGCAGTACGTGTTGGTGCATGCCGGCTTCGCTCTGAACGTCCTGAGCGACACCGAAGCGGAAGAGACCCTTAAGATCCTGCGCGATTTGCAGGAATTTAACGCCCGTCTGACCGAAGAAGACCAGATCCAATGACTGAAACTCCGAAAAACCTCCGGGATGCATCGCTGACCAAAGCCATCATGGCAGAAATCCGGCGCATCACGACCCAACCCTGGAATATCATGGAGATTTGCGGCGGGCAAACACATGCCATCATGCAGTACGGGCTCGACCAACTGCTTCCGCCTGAAATCACCCTGATCCACGGTCCGGGCTGCCCGGTATGCGTTACTTCACTGCAAGCAATTGAACAAGGGCTTCAAATCGCCTCCCGACCAGAGGTGATCTTCACAACTTTTGGCGACATGCTGCGCGTTCCCGGCAACCAGGCAGATCTCTTCACTGCCCGTTCCCAGGGAGCGGATGTGCGCGTGGTTTATTCACCTTTGGATTCTCTCAAAATCGCTAACGAAAACCCTGACAAACAAGTCGTCTTCTTCGCGATTGGTTTTGAAACAACCGCGCCCACCATCGCCAGCACGATTCTATCGGCTCAGAAAACGGGCATCACCAACTTTTCGATCCTCCCGGCGAATGTCTTGGTGCCACCTGCGATGCACGCCATCCTCTCAAATCCCGCCAATCGTGTCCAGGGTTTCCTGGCAGCGGGTCACGTCTGCGCGGTGATGGGTTACCATGAGTATCTGCCCATTGCTGAGCAGTATGAGATCCCGATCGTCGTCACTGGCTTCGAACCAGTCGATCTCGCCACGGGCATCCTGATGACTGTCCAGCAACTCGAAGCAGGCCAGCATGAAGTCGCAAACGCTTACCCACGCTTTGTGACCCGTGAAGGCAACTCGGTTGCCCAAAAAATGATCTCTGAGGTCTTTGAACCAGTGGATCGGCAGTGGCGCGGTATCGGCACCATCCCACTTTCGGGGCTCGGTCTGCGCCCGGATTATGCCAGCTTCAATGCCCTTTCACGATTTGAGCTCGCTCAAAAAGCGCTGCACGAATCGCCGCTCTGCATCGCCGGCAAAGTGCTGAGTGGTGTTGCCAAACCGCTCGATTGCCCCGCCTTCGGCAAAGAATGCACCCCTGCCCACCCTCTAGGCGCGCCAATGGTCTCTTCTGAGGGGGCTTGCGCGGCATACTATCGTTATCACAGGATAAACGAATGACCCAACCAGAAATGCCTGTTCTCGAAGGACCCAATTGCCCGCTGCCCATCAAAGATCGCGGGACGATCGTACTCGGTCACGGTAGCGGCGGGCAGATGACCCACGACCTGGTTCGAGACGTCTTCCAGCGCCGCCTGTCAAACGCCATCCTGGACACCGCCAACGACGCAGCCAAAATCACTGAAGCCCCTGCCGGGAAATGCCTGGTGGTTTCAACGGATGCACATATTGTCTCACCGCTTTTTTTTGCCGGCGGAGATATCGGCCGGCTGGCAGTCTGCGGTACAGTCAATGACGTCGTTATGCTTGGAGCTGAACCGCGTTTCTTGACCGCCACCTTCATCCTGGAAGAAGGATTCTCCATCCATGAGCTGGAATTGATCGTTGACTCATTCGCTGAAGCCTGCCATGAAGCCGGCGTGGAGTTGATTGCAGCCGATACCAAGGTCACCGAAAAAGGCAAATCAGACAAGCTTTTCATCAGCACCACAGGCTTCGGCTGGACAGACAGTAATCTTCAAATTGGCGGGGAACAAGCCAAGCCTGGCGACGCGGTCATCATTTCCGGTCCGGTCGGAAACCATGGCATCGCGGTAGCGGAAGCGCGCGGCAACCTGGGCTTTTCAAGCCAGGTCTGTTCGGATACTGCGCCGCTCAATCACTTGGTTAAGGCGCTGCTGTATGCCAACCTGGACGTGCACGTCCTGCGAGACCCCACCCGCGGAGGGCTTGCGACCACCCTGGTGGAAATAGCCCGCCAGAGCCACGTTAATATCGAACTGGATGAGGATTCCATCCCTGTGGATAAGCCCGTGCGCAAAACCTGCGAACTTTTGGGGCTTGATCCGCTCTATCTTGCCAATGAAGGCAAGTTGATCCTGATCCTGCCAGCGGACCAGGCGGAAGAAGCCCTGCGTGTCATGCGCAGCATTCGCTATGGTGAGGAAGCAAAAATGATTGGCGAGGTTTCTGGCGAATCCAGGGGGCAGGTCTGGCTGAAAACGCCTTTCGGCACAACCCGGGTGCTCGAAATGCTAGCCGGTGAGATGCTTCCGCGTATTTGTTGAGTTCGAACCAAGCATGGTGCGCTTTCGATCTACTTTCATCGTTATACTGACACTATTTTCCTTATTTCTGTCAGCCTGCCAGGTGAATTCAGCAACCAAAGAGATCCCAAGCCCCACTGATGTTGTTCTACCTACGTTGTCGATGACTGTTCCTATCCAAACGTCAACAAGCCAGGCAAAAGTAGAGACTCCTTCACCCACTGCAACACAAATTAGCATAACAGACTTTTCCAGCCTCGAGAGTGATCTGATCCCAGGCGTGGTTTGGTACATTCTGATCCAGGATGCAAATACCGGTAACAATCTTTTTGAACGTAATGCCGACTCTTCTTTCCCTCCTGCGTCAATGATCAAGATACCAACCGCAATGGCGGTCCTGAGCATTCTCCAAGACCAGGGACGGACACTTGAGGACTTGAAAACCACTGGCATCAATGGGCGCAACTTTGACAGCCTGCTTGAAGCCATGGTCGTTCGCAGTGAGGAATCTGCCACAGATGCATTGGAGTATTTTGCCCGCGGCGAGAATCAGCTGCGCAAGAAACTGGATGGCTGGGGATTGGTCAATACTAAATACGATCCACGCACCAGCACCGCAAGCGAGTTGCTTAACTCTCTGGAATTACTGAACACAGGAACTGCGCTCGATCAGGAAAATACGCAGTACTTGCTCAATCTCATGGATGCATTCACTGAAAACGACCAGATCCTTCTTGGTAAGTTCAACACCCAGTTGCCAGAGTGTGAGTTCCAGAACAAGCGCGGAACCATGCTCAACCCAACCATCGTTGCTGATATGGGCATCCTGAAATGCGGTGAAAATAGCTGGTACTTGGTCGTGGCGGGCACGCCCTCGGTCGACTCCACAGCAACTTTTGAGGACATTCAAGCATCCATCGAACGCTTTGCCGCTGCCTTTGCCGGCTTGGTGAAGTAGCTTGCGGTCAACTCGAACAGGCATTTACATCAGCTTGAATCTTGCCCATCCGCAAAGTATACTTAGACGAACATTTGACACCACGATGAGGAAACTATGAAGATTGATTTTCAAGAAACCACCGACGACCTTGCGAAACGCATTGACATTCACAGTCGTTACGGATCAAAAGATATAGACGCATGGATGCTGGAAGTGCTCAACTTGCAACCCGGGATCAGGATCCTGGATGTTGGCTGCGGCTCTGGCAAGCAGTGTTTCTCCTTTTTTCACTACTTGAACGGCAACGCTGAGATCACCGGTACGGATGTTTCTGAATCCCTGCTGGACGATGCCCGTGAGAAAAACAAAGAAATCGATCATGCCGTTGATTTCAAGCATCTTGATTTTAACGAGGAATTCGACCTGCCCTCAAATCACTACGATCTCGTTTCCGCTTGCTTCACAATTTATTACGCTCAAGATATTCCCTTCACCCTGAGCGAAATGCACCGCGTGCTCAAACCAGGTGGTCGCCTTTTCTCCACTGGTCCCATGCCCACTAATAAACAGATCTTCTACGACATCATTCGCGAAGCCACCGGCAAACCAATCCCCCCGATGCCAGGCAGCTCCCGTTACGCCTCCGAGATTTACGGCACAATGCAAAAACTCTTCAGCAAAACCGAACAGCATATCTTTGAGAACCCCCTGACCTTCGAATCGGTGACGCCATTCATGATTTATACCCGTGCTTCGATGTCGGAAGATCGCCGGCTGTGGAACTCCCTGTTCCAAACTCACGACGAGTTCGAAGTAGTTATGGGCCAAATTGAAGAAGTTGCCAGGAAACGGATTGAAACTGACGGCAGGATCGTGATGACCAAAGTGGTTGGCGGCTTCGTCGCCATAAAGTAGGCAAAATGCAAAACATGACTTTTTACGGTCGTTCGCTGCTTTTCCTGGGAGCTCACCCGGATGATATCGAGCTCGGTTGCGGCGCGTTCATTTCTGACATGATTGGCAAAGCTGACATTCATTGCCTGACTTTTTCAGATAACCAGAAAAACCCGGATCTGTTGCATCTGGTTGGCGAGCACTACGACAGCATGCACCAGTTGGGTCTGACTGATAACCAGATCGAACTTGGGCAATTCGAAACCCGCCGTTTTCCAGACTTTAGGCAGGAGATACTCGAAAAGATGCTCGCGTTGCGGCGTCAATATCAGCCAGAGATCGTCTTTGTGCATACCGCGCAGGATATCCACCAGGATCACCAAACCGTCACCCAGGAAGCTACCCGCGCTTTCCGCGGAACAACCGTCCTGGGTTTTGACGTCCTTCGCAGCAGCTACGGTTTCTTCCCCCATTTCCTGGCGGAAGTCTCGGAGCAATCGGTCGAAAATAAAATCGCGGCATTGAACAAATACAGCACGTATTCAAGCCGCTACTATTTCTCTCCGGAGATCATCCGCGCCACTGCCATACGCCACGGCGCCCTGGCAGAGCGACCATTCGCCGAAGGTTTTGACATTATTCGTATCGTCGGTGAATTCGGCAAAGCATA
>CAYUGV010000010.1:0-5926 GCA_964444335.1 uncultured Anaerolineaceae bacterium
CCGCTCAGCGTCTGCGGACCAGCCGGGAACGAACCCAGCCCTGGATTGGGGTCCTCGACGCCCTGGGGCAGGTTCACATCCACCCCGCCAATCGCGTCGATGAAGTTGATCACTGTATCAAAATTGACCACAGCATAATGTTGGGGAGTGACGCCGAAGTTATAACGGATGACCTCTGCCAGCGAATTCGCGCCAATGCCCTCGCCCAGGTACCCGCCCCAGCCCGGCGTGCCAAACAGGTACGCCTGGTTGATTTTCATCGGGTTTTGCTCAGTAAAGCGCCCCTCTGGAGCCTCCACAAGGAGATCGCGCGGCAATGCGACCATGTTGACCTTCATCTCCACGAAGTCTACGCGCACCACGCGAATGACATCCGCCAACCCGTAGGTGTACTGTGGATCACTGTAATCGATGCCGACCAGCAGCACAGTCCAGGCGGCTTCATCTCCGCAAACGGGCTTCTTGCCTGCTTCCGCGGTCGGTTCGACGAACACCGGCATCTTCTCGAGGTTGGAAGGAGGCTGAATTGTAGCTGCGGCAACTCCCTCGCCCTCCACTGGCCCGACGACCATGGTGGGCAGGATCAGTGGCTCGGAGATTGGTTTTTGCAAGGCTGGTCGAATCCATACGAGGTAAAGCAAGGCAAGCAGTAGCGCCAGCCCAAGAAGGACATAAAGGAAAATCCTCCAACCGCTGGTATGCTTCTTCTTCGCTGGCGGTTTTTGGGTTACCCCTTCAATGATTATAGGTTGGGTATCTTTCATTAGTTCCTATTCAGGTTCAAGATAAGTCATTGTTTTTGCTCATCAAATTGCCCCAAAAAGCTAAGGGTTGAGCGAATCCTGGATATAGTCCGGCACCTCAGCGTGTGGGATGAGCACCCACCCACCAGAGGGAGTGATCCAGGTGTGGAACATCTCGGAAGGGATCTCACGGACGTGGATATCGTTCTTCTCAATCTGTTGTGAAAGGCAATAGAAGTTCTGCAGATCGCCCAGGGATAGATCGCTCTGAGTAGAGTCGTCCTTGAGCATGGCGACGATCAGGCTCAGGACCTTTGTGGGGCTCAGACCGCTGCGTACCTTGTCCAGCAAGGCTTTTAGCACCATGGTTTGGCGGTCGATGCGCCTGAAGTCGCTGTCGTATTCCCTAATGCGCATGAACGCGACCGCGCGCTCACCATCAAATTGGTTGACACCGGCTGGAAAGTAATTGAAGGCATCAGAGGCTGGGGCATCGAGTGTCACTTCCACCCCGCCGACTGCGTCAATGTAGCCGGCGATCTCATCCAAATGCAATACAAATTTGTGATCAATCTGCACGCCGAAGTTATACGCCAAGTTCTCCGCCAGCGACTCAGCCCCGGAGCCCGCCCCCAAGAAGTATTCTCCATAGCCAAATGTGGCATTGATGCGGCCTTTTTCGATGCCATACTGCTCAAAGCCCACAACTGAGACGTAAAAATCGCGCGGGATGGCTACCATGTTGATCTCAGGCTTCGAGAAATCGATCCTTGCCAGCCGAATAGCATCCGCCTGGGCATTCTCATCGATGCCAAGGATCAGCAGCGTGACAGAGTCCGACCTGCCACAAAAGGAAGGGATTGGTGTTGCTGTGGCTCCGGCTTCGGGAGTGGATTGGGAAACGGTAGGAGTGCTCTCCAATTGCATCGCTGCGGGCGTGTATAGTATCGGCGCATCAACTGCGACCTCAGCCAGCTCAGTTGGTAAATGCTCTAGCAATTCGGCAAACTCCGGGGCAATGGTTGCTGTTATCTCAGGAGTTGATGCATCGGGCGATATGGTTTCTGACAAGGTTGTGGTTTGCACAATGCAAGCGCCAGTCAGAAGTGCCATCGCCAGGCAAAGGCAAATCATGAATAATCGCTGCAGGTGACTAGTAGTGAGTCTGATTCCCATGTTGTTTTTTATTTGTATTTTGAATTAATACACGCCTCCGCCCTTCCGACATGGTTCTCATCTCGGACAGGGCGATGCTTTATTCATGTACCCCTATTTATTGGCTTTTTCAGCCTTTATGAGCAGGCTTCCGGCGCACCTTTTCCACCGGAACTTCCATACGCATCATACCACCTTGCATCATTCTGAGAAGTACCGACACGCGCTCCCTGCCGTTGACGCACTTCTCAAAAATGCCTTCCAGTTGCCCGATTGCGTCATCCTCCACCAATACCGCATCCCCCGCCACGAACCCTGAGCGGGCTTGCTTTAGCTCAAGATTGACCTGGCGTGTTTGGCGGCGGACCGCCTCGATCAGGTTCGGATGAATGGATGCGGGAACACCGTCGAAATTGACCAGCCCAAGCACCCCTCGCATCAAAAATACCCTCTCCGCGTAGAGCTTCTCTGGCTCGTCGTTCACGAAGACGTAACCCGGAAAGTAAGGCTTGATCGCATGCGACCTTGGATTGACCGGCCTGACCGCATAGACAGGCAGGTAATTGGGGATGAATTTGGCTTTGAGTTGGTCGTTAACTACAAATTCCATGTTCGACTTACAGCGCAAAGCGTACCAGTGATCGCTGGAAGCAGATGGTTTTACTTCAACGGCGCTAAGGTCTTCCATCTTCTTTACCTTCTCCCTTTACCTAGCAAGTAATTATAACTTGTGTGCAGAATAAGTGGGGATGCTCCATTAAATTCAAAAAAGTAACTGTCAATTCAGACAAAGGACATATTCCGCTTAATAGTCTGCCTATTGGTGAGTCACATTTTAATTTTCCATTCCTCCCGCACAAACCGTCTGTTTCTACAACAGACATGGTCCTTATGGTATATTTCAGGTCGGAAAAGGACAGACTATGGCAAAGCAAATTGTGTTGGCATTAGGTGGTGGTGGGGTAAGAGGTATCGCCCACCTTGGAGCAGTTCAGTGCCTCCTGGATAATGATTATGAGATCAACGGCATCGCTGGAACCAGCGCTGGCGGCATGTTTGGCGCGCCTTTGGCGGCTCAAGTGCCCTCAATGGAAATCCTTGCCGCGGTTACCAACTTTTTTAAAAGTCCTGACTTTCGCCGTGGTTCTTCCGACTCCGCTTCGTTAGTTGGAACTACCGGAATTGAGCACGTTCTGGCGAAATTCATTGAAGGTAAAAAATTCATAGACTTGCCCATCAAGTTTGCCGTGACTTCCGTCAGCCTGAAGACCGGTGAAGAAGTAATCATCAATGAAGGCGATGTCATGAAAGCGGTGCTCACAACCATCGCCATCCCAGGCGTTTTCCCGACCATGGGAGAAGACGTGCTCGTGGATGGAGGTGTTTTAGATCCAATTCCGGTCAGACCGGCGCGAGCGCTGAATCCCTCCTTACCCGTTGTCGCTGTCGTGCTCCATACCAAACCGGCTGATTTTTCTCCAATGGATTCCACCACTGTCGTCATTGACCAGATCCCCGAGGCGATCGTTGACCGGCTGACGAAAACGAGGCTTGGCGAGTCCCTGAGGAATTTGAACGTAGGCGTCGAGCTCAGTTCGGAACGACTTACCGAATTAAACCTGGAACTTACCAAACCGGATGTGATCGTCAGACCAATCACAGGGCATTACGCAATGCTGCAAAAAGTTGAGCCAACTGATCTTTTCGATGAAGGTTATCGAGCGATGGAAGAACAACTTCCAACCCTCGCGGACGCGCTTTCATTCGTGAAAAGCGTCAAACGGATCTCGAAATATACGACGGCAAAATAGGATTAGCTGTTAACCCCGCCGCAGGATGGCGATCAACGAGAGAAACAGCCCTAATCCCGCGAGGGTGATGATCACATAACCGATGGGGATACCTCCGGTGGCGGTGCCTCCGGTTTCAGCCTGGAACGTAGGGATCAGCAAAGCCGGCGGCTCGGTAAAGGTAGGTAACCGGGAGGGTTGCGCGGTGATGATGAACTGCGCTGCCAGGGTTGGATCGATGGTTTTCGTGATCGATGGCGTTTCGGTCGGTGGAGCCTGAAGTGCTGGCAAAGTGCCCCCAAAAACCTCAACCCGGTCCAAAACCACCCAACCTCTATCACCCGGTGCTCCTGCGTATTCGATCTGGACATAGCTGCCATAGTAACCAAAAGCGTTGGCTTCCTGCCCGACTAAAAACACACCCACCTGCGAGGATGTCGGGCTTGGACCGCTCCGCACATTCAATGGGATGGTAGGTTCCCCAATCGCCCGCACCCACAAACCCCTGGGCGTGCCCGTGACGGTGGGTACTTCAAGAGTCGGGAATTGCCCTGCGACCGGGGTCGTTATGCCAGGCGTCAAAACCAGTGCTAATACGAGGATGATCCCAAACGCTAAGGCGATTTTTGTTGTAATTTGTCTTGTATGAGTGGCCATTTTTGTTGTCTCAACTTTTCCCGATTATAATCTACAACTGAACGTAACATTGATTGAGAGACAACATGACCACACGCATTTATCATGGAGACATCCAACCAGAAGACTTAGCCAGGAATCTGATCGCATATTACAATCGCGGCAACTACCAGGTGCAGCGTTATGGTTCCGGCGACAAACTCGCAGTTCAAATCGCAACCCGCGAAAATCGGCGCTCCGGTGGACAGACCGCCATGACTGCCAACATCTCCAAGGTTGAGGATGGCGTCAGCATTACTCTGAGCAATCAAATGTGGTTCGGGTTGGCGGCCAGCCTTGGCCTGACTGCCATCAGCGCGCTCAGAAACCCCTTCACGCTGATCAACCGCATCGATGATATCGCGCAAGATGTCGAATCGTTACAACTGGAAGAAGCCATCTGGGATGTCATCAACCAAACTGCCCGTCAGTATGGAATCGGTAAAAACTTGTCAGAACGGCTCAGCCGTACTGTTTGCCCTTATTGCCTCACTGCTAACCCCATTGCTTCCTCCCGCTGCCTGGCCTGCGGTGCTCCCCTCGGAGAGGTACAGCCCGCTACGTGCCAAAATTGCGGCTTCGTCGTGAACAAGAACGAGAAGATTTGCCCCAACTGTAACCGACCTCTTATTTGAGCGTCGTCAGATAAACACATTTATTTTTTTATTCTTAGGTCCGGGTGCGCCCCGGAAAGGTGAAATTATGATTAAAATCATTGCCGATACGACATGTGGTTTGCCGCTTGATACTCTCAAGCAGGCTGGAATCGAAACCCTGCCGCAAATCATCACTTTTGGAACCGAAACCTTCCGGGATGACACGGAAATGGATACCAATAGCTTTCTTGAAAAGTTGCGCGCATCCAAGAATCTACCCGGAACCGCAGCTCCTCCCCCTGCCCTTTATGCGCCAATCTACGAACGAATTTTAGCTGCTGGCGACACAGCGCTGGTAATCACACCCTCTGCCAAAGTCAGCGGTACTTTCCGTAGCGCGACCGTAGCAGCGAACGAATTTAAGACCGACCAGATCCATGTGATCGATAGCAACACAGTTGCCGGTGGTTTAGGTTCACTCGTTCTGGCAGCAAAGCAGTGGGCTGATGCGGGGCTTACGATTGTAGAAGTAAAAGAAAATGTTACGGAGATGTCTTCCCGCGAGCGCCTGTTCTTCCTGGTTCCAACTCTTGAATACTTGCATAAAGGCGGACGCATTGGAGGCGCTTCAAAGCTAGTTGGCACTCTCTTGAAAATCGTACCAATCCTCACCATAAGAGAAGGTCAGGTGGAACCTTTTGACAAAGTCCGCACGGTAAAACAGGCTGTCCGAACAATTGTTGACCTGACCGCAGAGTATTGTAAAGATAATCCAGAAGCTTATCTCACTGTAAGCGAGTGCGATTCCGAACCGCTTTTAACCCAGGTCACACAGGAGCTTACCGCAGCCACCGGCATCCAGGAGATACCACGGTATATCGTTCCGCCAGCGATCGTCGTGCATGGTGGTCCGGGATTGATCGAAACCAGCTGTTTTATCGCGCGAAACTAATCCTTCCTCGACACC